>JBCDDI010000022.1:0-15189 GCA_039180365.1 Pseudomonadota bacterium | reverse complement strand
TTGACCCATCCTTCCGGCGCACCCTCAGCGAGGGCCCGGTCAAGGTCGTCGAGGTCGTAGCGGACAACCTCATGGGGAATACCCGCCGCTTTCGCCTCTGCTTCCGAGAGGCCAACTCGCGCAACCTCGGGTTCCGTATAGGTTGCCCAGGGCACGATCGAGTAGTTGACCTTGAATTTCTTGAAGCGGCCGAACAGGCCGTTCACGGCCGCATACCAGGCCTGGTGCGACGCCATGTGAGTAAACTGATACGGACCCACCGCATCCCCGCAGGCAAAGACGCTTGGCAGGGAGGTGCTGCGCAGGTAGTCGTCCACGGCAATGGTGCCGTTCGGGTTCAGGGCGACGCCGGCGGCTTCGAGCCCACTCCCCCGACGCGCCGCCCGGCCAACGGCCACGAGGATGTCGTCGAAGTCGATGGCCACCGTTTCCGTTGCCCCATCAGCCCCCGCAAGCTCGGCCGTGAGCACGCCGCCTCGGGACCCGGCCTCGCGGCCGGTAACGGCGGTCGCCCGGTGTCCGAGGCGCACGTCGACCCCCTCCGCCTCGAAGCGGGCCCGCAGCAGCTCCGAAGTTTCCGGATCTTCCCGAGGCAGGAGACGTTCTTCCATATCAATGAGCGTGACCTTCGAACCGAGCCGCGCAAAGCTCTGCGCCAGCTCACAGCCGATCGGCCCGCCGCCCATAACCAGCAGCCGCTCGGGCCGCTCCTTGAGCTCCCAGACGTTATCGGAGGTCAGTGGCTCAAGCTCCCGAAGTCCCGGGATCGGTGGCACGAAGGGCTCTGCACCCGTCGCCAGCACAATGCTCCGAGCTGAAACTTTGCGTTCACCGGCTGCCGTTGCTACCCGAATGTTATGCCCGTCCTCGAGCGTTGCGTCTCCAACAATGCACTCAACGCCAAGGGACTCGTAGCGCTCCACGGAGTCTTTCGGCTCTATAGTGGCAATGACCGACTTCACCCGGGCCATCACCGCGGCGAAGTCCACCTCCGGCTCCACGGACCGGATGCCGAACCGCTCAGCGCTGCGCATTTCCTGGGCGGCACGAGCGGCGCGTATCAGCGACTTGCTCGGCACACAGCCGGTGTTCAGGCAGTCGCCGCCCATACGGTCACGCTCAATCAACACCACCTTCGCCTTCACCGTTGCTGCGATGAGACCGGCGATAAGGCCCGCGCTGCCGCCGCCGATAACGGCCAGGTTGTAGTCATAGCGAGCCATCAGGAGTGCTCCTCAGGGGTTGCGGCAGCTGGTCTGCGGCGGGCGCGCCAATCCTGCATCCAGCCAAGGGTTTTGCGTGCAATGATCGGGAACAGACCGAGCAGGCTGAAGGCAATAATCAGGCCAGGGCTGAGAATGTCGCCAAGACTCGATACCTCAGCCAACTGCGTTCCAGCGAAAACGAAAACGACGGTTCCCGCGAGCATGCCGAGCTGGCTTACCCAGTAAAAAGACCAGGCCCGCATGGGGGTCAGCCCCATAACAAGGTTAATCACGAAGAAAGGGAAAAGCGGCACCATGCGCAGGCCGAAAAGATAAAACTCGCCGTCTTTCTCAAGGCCTTCGTTAATGGCCACAAGCTGCGCCCCGAAGCGCCCCTGCACCCAATCGCGAAGGAGCGTGCGTGAGATCAGCATGGCGATTGTGGCCCCCGCGGTGCTGGCAAAGGATACGAGCAGCAGGCCCCAGCCAAGGCCAAATATGGCGCCTCCAGCAAGCGTCATGATCGCCGCACCCGGCAGCGACAGCCCGGTGACGAGCACATAAACGATGAAGTAGCCGAGGCTCGCCTGCACGGGATTTTCAGCCACATAGTCGAGCGCTGCACCTCGCACACTCTTCAGATAGTCGAGATTCGCATACTGGCCCAGATCGAGGACAAAGAAAGCTGCCACGAGACCGGCAACCACCGCCAGCAGCACGAGCTTGCCCGCCGTGGCCATGCCTCGGGCTCGATCGGCCGGCAGGCTCAAGTGCCGGACCGGCTCCGGCAAGCTCGGTGGATACATTGATTGAGTCTCCTTCTTAGTCCCAGTCCGCGATAGGCTACTATGGCGATCAGAGAGCTAGGACACCACAGATGCAGCGCAGTTTCCCAACCACCCGTTTGCGGCGAAACCGTTATGCGGATTTCCTTCGGCGTCTCGTCCGCGAAACGGAACTGACGCCGGCGGATCTGATCTATCCGATTTTTGTTATCGATGGCGAAGGCGCTCGCGACCCTGTCCTTTCCATGCCGGGTATCGATCGCCTGAGTATTGACCTGCTCGTAGAGGAAGCGCGCCGTGCCGCGGCCGCGGGGATTCCCATGATCGCCCTGTTTCCAAACGTCGATCAGTCCTTGCGCACGCTGCAGGGCGAAGAGGCCTGGAATCCCGATGGCCTTGTACCCCGCGCCGTGCGGGCCCTGAAAGGCGAACTGCCGAACCTCGGAGTCATGACCGATGCGGCTCTGGACCCCTACACGAGCCACGGCCAGGACGGCATCATTGACGATGACGGTTATGTCTTAAACGACGTCACCGTTGATGCCCTCTGTCGGCAGGCCGCCGTCTGCGCTGCTGCAGGCGCCGATGTGATTGCGCCGAGCGACATGATGGACGGCCGGATTGGCGCGATCCGCCGTCGTCTCGACGAAGGCGACTACATCAACACCGCCATCATGGCCTACTCCGCCAAATACGCCTCTGCCTACTATGGCCCCTTTCGGGATGCGGTCGGTGCCGCCGCGACCCTCGGCAAAGGCAACAAAAAGACTTATCAGATGGATCCGGCCAACAGCAACGAGGCCCTGCAGGAGATCGCCCTTGATCTAGAGGAAGGCGCCGACATGGTCATGGTCAAGCCCGGTCAGCCTTATCTTGACGTTGTACGCCGGGTGAAAGACGACTTCGGCGTTCCGACCTTCGCCTACCAGGTGAGCGGTGAGTACGCCATGCACATGGCTGCCATCAACAATGGCTGGCTCGGCGAGGAGGTCATTCTCGAATCCCTGACCTGCATAAAGCGGGCCGGTGCAGACGGCATTCTGAGCTATTTCTCGCTGCGCGTTGCTGAGGCCCTCAACCGTCAGTAGCCCTTGAACTCTTCTGCTGAAACCCCATCTATAGGGTTATCAGCACATGACGAATCCGTCTTTAACGACTGGGACGGCCTCACGAATCGCCTCAGGCAATAGTGATACACTCGGCCGCCTTCACGCTTGAAAGCCCTGAATTTACAACCCCTGAGCCATGCTCAAAGGAGACCTGGAGTGAGTGACAACATAGTTCATACCACGGACACGGACTGGGACACCGACGTCATTAACGCCGACAAGCCCGTACTCGTCGACTACTGGGCGGAGTGGTGCGGCCCCTGCAAGATGATTGCCCCGATCCTTGATGAGATCGCCGACGAATACGGCGACCGCCTGAAGATCTGCAAGCTCGACATCGACGCCAACCAGGAAACGCCGCCGAAGTATGGTATTCGCGGTATTCCGACACTCATGCTGTTCAAGGACGGCGACGTGGCTGCCACAAAGATTGGCGCCCTGTCGAAGTCGCAGCTGGCGGCCTTCATCGACAGCAACATCTAAGTCCGGTCCACAAGCCCGGACCAGCCTGGAGGCCCGGTGATCCAGCCGGGCTCTTTTTTCCCTGAGTTTCGAGGTCCCACTTTCGGGTCCAGGGGCCGGATTCCGGCGCCGACGAAGCCTTGCAAAGCCCCGACAAACGCGCTTGACGGGGCGTTCCAAACCACTACACTTAAATCACGTCTTGGTAGCCATGCCGGCTACAACTTCCGGTTTCTGACCCTGATCCCCCATCTGAACGGGGTCGTCTCGAGCAGCAACCGGCATCCCCTGAACATGATCCCTTGCGCCTCGGTGCCGGGGGTCGGCTGAAACAAGCGAGCCCCCGACCGCACTGCGGCCGGCTTAAGAAGACTCGACACTCGGCAAACTCGGTATCGAAACAACCTCAGTTTTCGACTCGGCTCGATTGCAAAAGCGGCTCGATGACAAGGCGAGGAAAGAAGTTTCGGTGAAACAGAATTTCGTTAACGCAGATGTTGCTGACGAAGCCAACGAGAAAGACGCAAGCATTCTCACGCTCTAGGACCAAGTCCACATGTCTATGAACCTTACAGATCTGAAACGCATGCCCGTCAGTGAGCTGGTCGATATGGCCCGCGAAATGGGACTGGAAAACCAGGCACGCTCCCGCAAGCAGGAAGTCATCGCCGCCATCGTCCGTAAGCAGGCCAAAGCCGGCGAAGACATCTACGGTGAAGGCACGCTGGAGATTCTCCAGGACGGTTTCGGATTCCTCCGCTCACCGGACTCCTCCTACCTCGCCGGCCCTGATGACATTTACGTTTCTCCGAGCCAAATTCGCCGATTCAATCTGCGCACCGGTGACAGCATCGCCGGCAAGATCCGGCCACCGAAGGACGGCGAACGCTACTTCGCCATGCTGAAAGTTGACTCGATCAACTTCAGCGAGCCGAACTCGAAAAAACACAAAATCCTCTTCGAGAACCTCACGCCCCTGTTCCCCGATGACCGCCTCATGCTCGAACGCGGCAACGGCAGCACGGAAGATCTCACAGCGCGCATCATCGATCTGGTTGCGCCCATCGGTAAGGGCCAGCGGGCCCTCGTGGTTTCGCCGCCGAAAGCCGGTAAAACCCTTGTCCTGCAGAACATCGCGCAGTCCATCAGCGCCAACAATCCGGACGTGGTCCTCATCGTGCTGCTCATCGATGAGCGGCCTGAGGAAGTCACGGAGATGCAGCGGCTGGTCAATGGCGAAGTGGTCGCCTCAACCTTTGATGAGCCACCCTCACGACACGTGCAGGTGGCGGAAATGGTCATTGAAAAGGCCAAACGCCTCGTCGAACACAAAAAAGACGTCGTTATCCTCCTCGATTCGATCACCCGTCTCGCCCGGGCCTACAACACCATCGTGCCCTCCTCCGGTAAGGTACTGACCGGTGGTGTTGACGCCCACGCCCTGGAAAGACCGAAGCGCTTCTTCGGTGCGGCAAGAAACATCGAAGAAGGCGGCAGCCTGTCGATTATCGCCACGGCCCTCATCGACACCGGTTCGAAGATGGACGAAGTGATTTACGAAGAGTTCAAAGGTACCGGCAACCAGGAACTGCACCTCGAGCGGAAGATTGCCGAGAAGCGCGTCTACCCCGCCATCAACATCCGCCGCTCAGCCACTCGTCGGGAAGAGCTACTCATGGGTGAAGAAGAGCTGCAGCGGGTCTGGATCCTGCGCAAGCTGCTCCACGACATGGACGACATCGCCGCCATTGAGTTCATGGTCGACAAGCTCAAGGACACGAAGACCAACGAAGAGTTCTTCAACTCCATGAAGGGCCGCTGAGCGGGCAGAACCGGACTTAAGTCGGGACTGACAAACCGATCAACGCTTCAGTCAAAGGGCGCATCCTGGCAAAGGATGCGCGACCCATGGCCAGCACGCCGCCTGTTCAGATCATCACTCTTGAGATCCAGGCGCCGTTTTCCTTCGAGGCCGGTCAGTACCTGGAAGTGCTGCACCCTGACGGCACTGCCATTCCCCTCTCCATCGCCAGCCCGCCGGAACAACTGCCGCGGCTGACGCTGCACTACCGCAGCACTGCTGGTGTAGACGCCGCCGCGCGCATGGACGAACTTCTGAAACAATCGGAACTGACGCTCGTCGGCGGTGCCGGTGACGTGGTCCTGGAGCCCTCTGACCGCTCATCGCTGCTGCTTGTGGCCGGTGGCACCGGCATCAGTCAGGCACTCTGCCTGGCCATCGCTCAGACGCTGCGCCACCCGGGGGTGCAAACCGAGCTGCTCGCCTGCGCGGACGAAGCCGGTGACCTGTACTTCGAAGACCTGTTGCCAGAGACAGAGGCTTTCACCGCCAGGCTCATCAGCGACTCACGCAGAGACGCACGGAACGCGGGCTTAAGCTGGCTCAGAGACCGGGCCCAGACGCTCTGCAAAAACACCAGGGTCATTCTTTCAGGCAGCCCGGCTTTCGTGTACGCCGCAACAGACATGCTCACGGATGCGGGTGTGGGCGCTGGGCAGCTGGCCTCGGACGTTTACGCCTGGGCGCCGCGCTGAGCGGCAAGCGCTAAGCGCTGAGCGGTAAGAGACTCAACTCGCCCGTTTAGGCATCGGTAGGTCGGGGAGTCCGACGGTCGCGTGGGCCAGGTATTCACCGCCACGCTCCGCATCACCCAGCGAGACACACAAACGGCCGAGTTCCCCATAGATTTCCGGTGATCGCTGCAATCTGAGACTGGTTTCGAAGTACTCGCGGGCTTTCGCCCATTCACCGTTCATCAGGCAGATGCGGCCGAGGGCGAGGAGCAGATCCGGATCATTGGGTCGTTCCTTGAGCCAGCCTTCCGCAGCCAGGAGCTGTCGTTCAGGCTCTGCGCCGGTGATCTCACCATAGAGGCCGATGAGCGTTGGGTCCCAGAGATCCCGGAGGGCACTGCGCAGAGCGGTTTCTGCGCCAGCACTATCACCGGCCGCTGCGAGCGCTCTGGCGTGTGCAGCCAGCACGGCAGGCGTCTTCTTCAGATCCTTAGGAACATCGTTCCAGAGATCCGGCGCACTGCCCTGGCCGAGACGTAATACCCAGGCGCGCTCAGCCAGGGTGTTGAACTCCGCATCCACGAGGACCTTCCGCTTCTTCAGCTCCGGCAGCAGTTCAATCAGCGCCTGCCAGTCGGCGAGCTGCTCGTAAACCTCGGCCAGCATGAGCAGCACCTGAGGATGCCGCGGTGACGTGCTTTTTAACTGCAGCAGCGTTGCGAGACTCTGCTCCCACTGAGCCGCATTCTTCTGCAGCTCCGCCTGCGTCAGGCCCACGGCAAAGCGGGAACCGGGCGTCGACTCATGGGCCTGACGGAGAAGCTTATCCCGCCCCTCCGCGTCGCCGAGCTCGTGTGCGGCACGAGCGGCGGAGAGGTAGTTGATCAGCGGTGTGCCAACTTCACGGGCGGAACTGACGAGCACCTTGCGCGCATTTGCCCATTGGCCTTCGGCCATAAGCAGCAGGCCCTGCACCGTCTGCTGGCGGGCCTGGCGTCCTTTCCGGCGTCTGAGCCAGTTTCCAAAGCGCCCGGTGCTGGATGTGGTACGACTGATCAACCAGATCAGGAAGCGGATTGAGAGATAGAGGGCGGCGAGGAGCGCAAGGGCAAACCAGAGACTTGTCTCGAGCGCCCGGTCGCCGTAGGAAATGAGGACGTAACCGGGATCCCGAACAACCAGGGTTCCGATCAGACCGCCAAGGACGACGGCAACAACAAGCAGCAGCAGCCCGAGCTTCAAGCCTCACCCAGGTCTTTCAGCGCAGACAAGGAACCGGACACGTCAGGCAGCGGGACGTCGAGCTGCACCCGGGACAGGGCGTCAAGTTCCTCGAGACTTCTAAGGACGCCGGGCTCTGTATCGTCGAGATAGGTGGCGATCCAATTCGCCGCCGTCTGCAGGCTCTGCTCGAACACCACCTGCTCGCGGCGGAGTGCGGCAAGCTGAGCGCGCTCAAGCATGAGTCGAAGATTCAGCTCCAGATAGGCCTCTTCTTCCGGCGCCAGCAGCGGCCGAACGCTTTCACCTTCGAAGCGCCGGAAACGCAGATAGCCGCCCAGCTGATCGGCGAGGGCTCGCCAGAATCCGGCATCACTCTCCTCGGGGGCCGCCGGCGCATCAAAGTTCGGCAGCTTAACGTGCTGAGTTCTGAGTTCCGTTTTCACCGCTTCGAGGCGCAGGAACAGGCCCTGGATATCGTTGCTCTCAACATTTTCCAGGCTCAGGATTTCATCTGCGAGCCGAGCCCGCACGGCGTAGAGGGCAAAGTCATCGAGGTCCTTAAGAATCTCGTCGGCCGCCCTCAGGAGCACGAGGGCCCCGGCGGCGTCGCGCTCCATCAGCACGCGATGATTGGCGATGCGCAGCAGATAGGCGACCTCGGCAATTTTCCACTCGCGTCGCGATGGCGGCGCCTGCGTGGCCACCCGGTTCACAGCCTCGAGGACCTGCTCGGCGGAGGCCTGCTGGCGTCGTTCCTGTTCTGCGGCAAAGTCTGCCAGGGCCCGATCCTGGGACTGCAGCAGGTCAGCCAGCGTGCGTTCGCTGCTCTCCGTTGCCAGCTCCAGGGATTGGAGCCGGGCCCGAACCGGCGCATCGGGATCGAGGTAGATGAGGAGGTAGTACAGGTATCCGGCGACGCCAAGGCCCGCAAGCCCTGCCAGGAGACCGAGAAATCCCAGGAAGCGGCCTTTAGCTTTCGGGGGTTTCGAGGCTTCCGGATCCCCGGACGCCCCTGAGCTCGGCACTTTCTTTTTAACCGCAGTCTTTTGAGCCGCCTTTCTACCGGCGGCCTTGTCCGAGCCTACCGATCCTTCGGCGTCCGCTTCAGGCTCGTCTGCTCCCGCTGGACGGGGCACGGGCTTCCGCACCAGTGGCGGTTGGGCAAGTGGGTCGAGCGCCTCGGTTTTTTCGACGTTTTCAGACGACGAGCTATTCGCGTCTTCGCCCCCGCTTGCGCCGGAGCCGGTTTCTTTCCCTTCGGGTCGATCCCCGTCCGTCGGCATCTGTGCTCGTTCCTGTCAGTCGTTGCGCGTCGCCGCAAGCGCGCTCAGCCAGTCGGCCTCCGCCGCACCAGCGGCGGTGTGGACGTTGCTGAAGCCAAGCTCGGCACCCAGGCGGGCAATACGGTCTGATGCAGCAATCACCTTGACGTCTGTCGCGCCATCGCCCGAGAACCATAACCGGGCCACGGTCCTGAATCCATCCTGGCTGGCAATCAGAATCTCCGAGACTGCGTCCAGGTTTTCCGGCCGCGTCGAGACAGGCTTGCGCCGATAACAGTGGTAGAGATCCACCCGCGCTCCCGCAGTAAGCAGGCTGCTCTCTAGAAGGTCGCGCCCACCCTCACCGGCCACAATGAGCACGCGAACGCCCGCAAGCGTCACCGCTTCTAACTCGAGGAGCAGACCTTCGCTGCTGGCCTCGGCAGGCACCGTTGCCGTCACGCCGCGCTCCACGAGCGCCGCTGCAGTTCGGCGGCCAACGGCATAGACCCGCGCACCCTGGCAGTAGGCCAAACTGCCTCCGAACCGGACAGCCTGTTCCGAAAGAAAGAGGACGACGTTGAAACCGGCAACCGGCTCCCTGGCTGCCGTCGCCTCTATCTTGAGGACGGGCGCAACAAGCACCTCGTAGCCGGCATCACGGAGCGCACGACCCTGGCGGCTCGCACCGGGTTCACTGCGCGTCACCCAGACAGACAAACTCAGCTCTCGGCGCTGGGACCCGGAATGGACGCGAGGAGCTTCTCGGCACCCTGAGCCATGAGCGACTCCGCCGCTTCCCGGCCGACCGCCTGCGGATCCGTACCGCGCGCCCGGGCTTCGAGGAGGCGGCTGCCATCGGGCATACCCAGGCGCGCCAGCAGTTCCATGGCATCGCCCTCCGGGCGTGCGAGGACACCAAGCGGGGCAGAGCAGTCCGCGCCGATCCCTGCGCTGACAGCCCGTTCGGCTCGAACACAATCGGCAACGGTAGCGTCTTCAAGGCTCCCAAGAAGAGCCAGCAGACGCTCGTCGTCCGCCCGACACTCGACCCCGAGGGCACCCTGTCCGGCTGCAGGAAGTGATTGCAGAACGTCGAGCCGCTCCGTGATGCGCAGCTCAAGACCGAGCCGTTCGAGGCCGGCGGTCGCAAGGACCAGGGCGTCATAATCGCCGTCGTCGAGTTTCTTCAGCCGGGTATTCACATTGCCACGCACGGGCAACATCACCAGGTCCGGCCGCAGATGTTTGAGCATGGCCTGCCGGCGCAAGCTCGAAGAGCCCACCCGGGCGCCCTCTGGCAATTCCATGAGCCGCGCGCCGCTTGGGCTGACCAACGCGTCGCGAACATCTGCCCGGTAGCCAATGAGCGGCAGCGCAAAACCTTCCGGCAGGATCGCGGGAACGTCTTTCATGGAGTGCACGGCCACATCGGCGCGGCCATCGAGCATGGCTTCCTCGAGTTCCTTGATGAACAGCCCCTTGCCCCCCACCTGAGACAGCGGCGAGCTCAACCAGCGGTCGCCCTGCGTGGTCATCCCCAGGAGCTCAACGCTGACATCAGGTGCAGCGTCCCTGAGAACACGCTGCACAAACTCAGCCTGCCAGAGAGCCAGGGGGCTCTCCCGGGTTGCAATCACGATTGGCTCCGCCATCAGAGACTCTTTACCACTTTACGCACCTGCGCCACATGGCGCCGGGAGATGTCCACGGTCTCATCGATGTCCTTCAGTTGAATCTGATAATGGCCATCCGGAAGCCGGTTCAGGCCGATGATGAAACGCGAAGCCACAAGCGCGTTGCGATGAACGCGTAAAAACCGTTCGCCGAACTCTTCTTCGAGTTCCTTCAAGGTTTCATCGACGATGATCTCACCTTCACCATGGCGGACGGTCACGTACTTCTGGTCTGCCTGAAAGTAGCGCACGTCATCCACGGGAATGAGTTCGATGCCTTTTCGAGTCCGGGCGGAAATGTGCGTGCGGCGCGGCGGCTGTTCTTCAGCCAGGGCGGCCAGCTGCGCCTTGTTCACCCGCTGGGCTTTGCCGAGCGCCGTCTCGAGGTTTTCCTTCCGCACGGGTTTCAGCAGATAGCCGACGGCCTGCAGATCGAAGGCTTCCACCGCATGCTCTTCATAGGCCGTGCAGAAGATGACGGCTGGCGGCTCCTCAATCTCAACGATATGCCGCGCCGCTTCGAGGCCATCCATACCCGGCATGCGGATATCCATGAGCACCACTTCCGGCTGCATGTTCGAGGCAACCTGCACCGCCTCGATGCCGTTGCCCGCCTCGCCAACCACCTCATGCTGAGCAAAACCGTCGATCATGCGCGACAGGCGATCGCGGGCCAGCTGTTCATCGTCAACGATGAGTATCCTCATGGGCTTAACTCCAACACACCGAACTCGTGCCGCTCAGACACCTAACATGCCTCACATACCTCTCCCCAACTAAGCCACTTCAGCCCCCTCACCCACTTCACACAGCGTACACACCTCACAGGAAGCATCTCCCTTGCTCAGACCTCCGGGGCGCCTTCCAGGGAACGCGGGTAGCTGAGCGCGGTTACGTAGCGCCCGTCCGTCTGAGCCGTCGACAGCTCCGCCCGCGTACCATAAAGCACGGCCAGACGGCTGCGAATGTTGTTCAAGGCCATCTTGTTGCCCTGGCTCTGCGAACGCAGCGATTCCGGCGGCAGCGGATTGTCGATCTCAACCTTTACCTGATTGTCTTCGAACCAGAGTCGGACAGTAATCGTGCCGCCCTCCGGCAAGGGCTGAATGCCGTGATAAATAGCGTTCTCTAACAGCGGCTGCAGCGTCAGGAGCGGAATCTTTACCCCGCGGCCAGGGTCTTCCACCTGCCAGTCAAGTTTAAGGCGATCGCCGAGCCGCAGCGCCTCGATGCGCACATAGCGTTCGCAGAGGTCAAGCTCATCGGCAAGCTGCACCTGGTTGCCGGCATCGTTGAGACTCGCCCGGAAGAGTTCGGAAAGATCCTCCACCACCGTTTCCGCCGTGTCCGGATCGACGGCGATGAGACTCGCAATGATGTTCATGGAGTTGAACAGAAAGTGGGGCCGGATCCGCGATTGCAGGGCCTGAATGCGCGACTCAAGCTCTGACTGCTCCTGGGCCCTGAGCTGCTGCTGCACATAGAAGTAGCGTAAGGCCAGGATCGTGATGATACCGGCGATGATCAGCTGCCCGGCGAGGGTTTGCCAGCCAATGGCACCGAGAGAGCCGGAGACCACATAACCGGATATGAGGCCGTAGACGAGGGTCACGGTCATGACCATGGCAAAGGCGATCAGCGAACCGGTAACGAGGCCGAGGCCCGCCAGCCACTTCCTCGACAGGCAGATGAGACCGGCGCTGGTCAGCGCCACCCACTGAACAAAGAGCGACATGAGCGCAAGACGCATCCAGCTCACTTCGCCACCGGCAAAAAGCAGCACCAGCACAAGCAGCTGACCGAACAGCACCAGCAGCGAAACAGCGCCGGCATTACAGAGATCGGGGACGACAAAGGGGCGGGCGTCGGTCAGCGCGGAGGATTGATTGCTATACTCGGCCACGCGTTTCTACTGTTGCTTGATCCATCGAAGGAAACAGCCCGTGGAACGCAGGGGCGCCACAAGCTGCCACCCACACGTACCGACACGCCGAATTACCACTGGATTCCCCATGAGTCAGGACCACAAACCCTGGGGCGGTCGCTTCACGGAAGCGACGGATGCCTTCGTCGAAACCTTCACCGCGTCGGTGACCTTCGATTCGCGCCTTTATCACTACGATATTCAGGGCTCCATTGCCCACGCCAATATGCTCGGCGCCGCGGGCATCATCAGCGATGAGGAACGTGGCAGCATCGTAGCGGGATTGGAGCAGATCCACAAAGAGATCGACGAGGGTGCCTTTGAGTGGCAGATCCAACTCGAAGACGTGCACATGAACATCGAGAGCCGCTTGACCGCGCTCATTGGAGAAACGGGAAAGAAGCTGCATACGGGCCGATCGCGGAATGATCAGGTGGCCACAGACATCCGCCTCTACCTGCGCGATGAGATCGATACGCTGCTTGGCCTCAGCCGGGATCTGCAGGTGGCCCTCATCGATCTTGCGGAGAGCCACGCCGAGGTCATCATGCCCGGGTTCACCCATCTGCAGACGGCCCAGCCCATCACCTTCGGCCACCACCTCATGGCCTGGCACGAAATGCTCGCCCGGGACGTCGACCGCCTTCAGGACTGTCGCAAGCGGGTCAACGTGCTGCCGCTCGGCGCGGCGGCCCTCGCGGGCACCACCTTCCCGATCGATCGGGCCGCCGTGGCCGCCGAGCTCGGCTTCAGCGCGCCCACGGAGAATTCCCTGGATTCCGTGAGCGATCGGGACTTCATCATCGAATTCTGCGCCACGGCAAGCCTCATGATGATGCACTTCTCGCGCTGGTCCGAAGAGCTCGTGCTCTGGATGAGTGAACCTTTTTCTTTTGTCGACCTGCCCGACCGCTTCTGCACCGGCTCCTCGATCATGCCGCAGAAGAAGAACCCGGATGTTCCAGAGCTGATACGCGGAAAAACCGGCCGGGTCTTCGGCCATCTGACGGGAACCCTGACGCTGATGAAGGGGCAGCCGCTGGCCTACAACAAGGACAACCAGGAAGATAAAGAACCCCTCTTCGACGCCGTCGATACGCTGCGCGATACGCTGACAGCGCTGGTCGGCATGATTCCCGCCATCGAACCGAAGCCGGAGAACATGCGCCGGGCGGCCCGCGGTGGCTTCGCTACCGCCACAGATCTTGCCGACTATCTGGTCCGCGCGGGTGTCGCCTTCCGCGATGCCCACGACATTGTTGGCCGTACGGTGTCATTCGCCCTTGCCGAAAGCCGGGAGCTCCACGAGCTGAGCCTTGAGGAGCTCCGGCAGTTTCACCAGGGCATCCAGGAAGATGTGTTCGAAGTACTGACGCTCGAAGGCTCCGTCAGCGCCCGGGACCACCTCGGCGGCACCGCCCCGGCCCAGGTGCGGTCTGCGGCAGCCCGAGCCCGGGCCGCCCTGGAAGGGAAAGGTCCTAAGCCTTAAGCCCCTGCTATACTCGCGCCTTTAATTATCGGATAGCGTCGTGCGCTGGATGCTGCTTTGCTTGCTCACCGCGCTGGTTGCCACCTGCGGTCAGAAAGGACCGCTTTATCTGCCCGATAGTCCTGAGGTGAGGCTTCCAGCAACCGCCTCTTTGCACATCGGCAACTGAACCAGGCACCGGAACCGCAGCAAAGGCGCGCGACAAACACTCGAGCCCATGAAAGTCTTTCACCGCGTCGCAACCGCAGAAGGCGACGTGTTGCACGTGGAATCCGTTCCGGTGCCGGACATCGTCCGGGCCGTGGGCTCGCCCGTCTACATCTACTCCCAGGCCTATTTCGAAGCCCGCTACGCGGCCCTCGCGGATGCGATGGCTGGCTGCGGTACCGGCGGCACCCTGCACTATGCCGTTAAAGCAAACTCGAATCTTGCCGTGCTGCGGCTCTTCGCCGATCTCGGCGCCGGTTTCGACATTGTCTCCGGCGGCGAGCTGTCACGGGTCATGGCTGCCGGCGGCGATTCCAGCCGCGTCGTCTTCTCCGGCGTCGGCAAGGCAACGGAAGAAATCGATCTGGCTTTAAAGCTCGGCATCGAATGCTTCAACGTTGAAAGCGCCGGCGAACTGGAACGGCTCGCCGCCCGGGCAGAGCTTTTACAGATCGAGGCGCCGATGGCCGTCCGGGTGAATCCCGACGTCGACGCGGCCACACACCCCTACATCTCAACGGGGCTGAAAGAGAACAAATTCGGCGTTCCCATGGACGCGGCCCTTGGGCTCTACGAGCAGGCAGCGGCCAGCAAGTGGCTGCGCCCCCTCGGCGTGGCCTGCCACATCGGCTCCCAGATCGCTGACATGCAGCCCCTGCTGGAAGCCCTCGCCCGCCTGCTGGACATCGTCGATGCGCTCTCGGACCGGGGCATCACCCTCGAACAGATCGATCTTGGCGGCGGTTTCGGCGTGACTTACGAGGCGGAAGCGGACTTCGACGTTGCCGCCTACGGACAGCGCGTGGCCCAGGCGCTCCAGGGCCGTCCCCTGGGCGTGTCCGTGGAACCGGGCCGCTATCTCGTGGCCAACGGCGGCATTCTCGCGACCCGCGTTGAGTACCTGAAAACCGCGGCATCCACGGAAGATAAGCAGTTCGCCGTGGTCGACGCTGCCATGAACGATCTTATCCGTCCGGCCCTTTACCAGGCCTGGCATGGCGTCGAACGGGTTGGACCCGCAACTGAGCGGGACCTCAGTGGTACCTGGGACGTGGTTGGTCCTGTTTGTGAGAGCGGGGATTTTCTGGCGAAGAACCGCGCCCTCAGCCTCGCCGCCGGTGACCTGCTCGCAGTGCATTCGGCCGGCGCTTATGCCATGGCCCAGGCGTCAAACTACAACAGCCGGCCGCGACCGGCTGAGGTGCTCGTGAACGGCGCCGAGTTCCGGGTTATCCGACGTCGCGAGACCGTTGAGGATCTCTACCGACACGAGGTGCTGTCTTGAAGCTGCGGTTCGCCAAGATGCACGGC
>JBCDDI010000021.1:0-15193 GCA_039180365.1 Pseudomonadota bacterium | reverse complement strand
CGGCGCCGGCAGCGGCATCGGCCGTGCCACCAGCGTTCTCGCCGCGCAGGAGGGCGCTCGCGTGCTTTGTGTGGATCTGGCAGACAGTGTGCATGAGACGGCGGCCACGATCTCCGAGGCCGGCGGCGAGGCACTGTCGCTGCCGGCGGATGTAAGTGACGAAGCTGCGGTGCAGGGCTACGTTGCCCGGGCCGTAGAAGCCTTCGGTGGCCTGGACGGCATCTATGCCAACGCCGGTGTGTCAGGCGGCGGCAAACCCATGCTGGAGCTGACCGTCGAAGACTGGCAGCGCACCCTGGCGGTGAACACCATCGGCGTTTTTCTGGCTGTTAAACACACGGTGCCGGAGCTTAAGAAAAGTCCCGCCGGGGCCATCGTCTGCACCGCCAGCGTCGCCGGTTTGCGGGCCAACGCCGGCGGCGTCGACTACAGCGCCAGCAAAGCCGGGGTGATCAGCATCGCCCAGACCGTGGCCTACCAGCTCTACGGCGAAGGCATTCGCATCAACGCCATCTGCCCGGGCCTCATAGAAACCGGCATGACAAAACCGATCTTCGATGCCGCCGAGGAACGCGGCACAACCGACCGCATCGGCCAGATCAACCCGACGCGCCGCTACGGCCAGCCGCAGGAAATCGCTGAGATGGCCTGCTTTCTCCTGAGCGACCGGGCCTCCTATGTGAACGGTCAGGCGATTCCCGTGGATGGCGGTCTGTCGGCATCGCACCCCTGGGCCTTCCCGAGGCAGTCATGAGCCTGCGTCGGGGCTACCTTGTCCTCTTCTTGCTGCCGCTGCTCGCCCTGGCGGGCGCCTGCTCCGCGGCAACTCCCGCAGCTGACGCCGTGACTGGCGATGAGTCAGCAGACATCGCGAAGGCCGCAAAGGGTCCTGACGAGGCCGCTGCTGGCGAGCGCTTACTGGGCCAGCCGCCAGAAGGCTGGCGCCAGACCGGGGCCACAAACACAAAGGCGCTGCGCCGTGCGAGCTATGTGCCGGAAGATGAGGCTGCAGGCAGCGAATGGATCCAGCAGATCGTATTCGAGGCCATGGTCCTCGACCCGCTGCCGGACCCGATCGAGTTTATCGACACTCTGAGCGCCGATCGTGACCGCGACTGCGGCACCTTCGAACAGCTGCCCACCTTTGCGGGAGACGAGAACGGCTACCCGACGGCCGTCTTCCTGATGATCTGTCACAAGGACCGGGAATCTCAGTCTTCGGAAGTCATGCTGATGAAGACCATCCAGGGCAAGGAGGCTTTCTATCTGGTGAGCCGCGCCCGACGCGGTGAGCCTATTCCAGAAGGGGGCGAGGCGCCGGTCTCGGAAGAGGAAATCGCTGGCTGGGCGCTCTTCCTGCGCAGTATCGGGCTCTGTGACGACGGCCGAGCCGAGCACCCCTGCCCGGCTCCCGTTGAGTCCGTCGAATAAGCCACAAAACCAGCGCCAGCGTCCGGCGCCGGCTTCGGCGTCAGAACGCCTCTTCCGCGAGCCCCATGACGCAGTTCGAAGAGGACAGCACGCTCGCTTCAAGACCCAGGGTCTTCGGCAGCAGGCGCGCGAAGTAGAAAGCCGCACACTCCCGCTTGGCGATGCCAAACTCATCGTCTGGCGCGATGGTTGCCATCTGCGCCCAGAACCAGCCATAGAGGGTATAACCCACAAGGTCCAGGTAGTCCGTAGACACCGCACCAGGTAGCTCGGGATCCGCGTTCGCTTCCCGGATCAGGTGATCGGTAGCGTTCTCCACCCGGGCAAAGGCTGCCGCAAGCGCCTCCCGATAGTCCGCGTCTACGGTGTTCAGATCGAAGCCCGCAAGCAGCGCCTTCAAGGTGGCGCCGCCATCGCGGAGTACCTTGCGGCCGACGAGATCGAGGGCCTGAATGCCGTTCGTACCCTCGTAAATCTGCCCGATGCGCGCATCGCGGACAATCTGCTCGGCACCCCACTCCTGGATAAAGCCGTGACCGCCGAACACCTGCTGGGCCATGACAGAGGTTTCAAAACCCCGGTCCGTCAGGAAGGCCTTGGCGATCGGTGTCAGCAGCTCCGAGAGCTTCGCCGCCTCGGCGTCGTCCGCGTATTTGGCCCGATCAAGCTGCTGACCGGCAAAGAGTGCAAAAGCGCGCCCAGCTTCCGTCAGTGCCCGTACCGTCAGCAGCATCCGCCGCACGTCCGGATGCACGAGGATCGAATCCGCCGCGGCGTCGGGGTTCTGCGGGCCTGAAACGGACCGGCCCTGGAGCCGATCGCGGGCGTAGCGGGCTGCCTGCTGGTACGCAAGCTCACCAGAGCCGAGACCCTGGAGCCCCACGGACAGGCGCTCGTAGTTCATCATCGTGAACATATTGGCAAGACCCTGGTTCGGCTCGCCGATGATGAAACCCACGGCTTCGTCATAGTTCATGACGTTGGTCGCGCTACCGCGGATACCCATCTTGTGTTCAATGGAGCCGCTCGCAACGCTGTTGCGCTCACCGATGCCGCCGTCTTCCGTCGGCAGAAACTTAGGCACGATGAAAAGCGATATACCTTTTGATCCGGCCGGAGCGTCCGGGAGCTTGGCGAGCACCAGGTGGACGATGTTCTCAGCGAGATCATGTTCGCCGCTGGTGATAAAAATCTTGGTCCCCGTGATGCGATAGGTGCCGTCAGCCTGCGGCACAGCCTTGGTCCGCATAATGCCGAGATCGGTGCCCGAATGCGGCTCCGTCAGGTCCATGGCACCCGTCCACTGACCGCTGTAAAGCTTCGGCAGATAGGTGGCTTTCTGCTCTTCGCTGCCGTGGCTGTCGATGCAGATTGAGGCTCCTGTGGTCAGGCTGCCATAGAGAAAGAGACTCGTGTTTGCTGCCCAGAACATCTCTTCGAGGAGACAGGCGAGCATCTTCGGCATGCCCTGGCCCTCGTAGAGCGGGTTGCCCGCCAGGCCCAGCCAGCCACCGCCAGCCAGCGCCTCAAAGCCGCCCTTAAAGCCTTCCGGCGTGGTGACCGCTCCGTCTTCCCAGGTGCAGCCGCTCTGATCGCCGGCCTGGTTCAGCGGTGCCATGACTTCCGAGGCAAGCTTCGCCGCCTCGCTGACCACGGCCCGGGTAAGTTCCTCAGAAATTTCCGCAAAATCCGGGATGTCCGCCCAGCTTTCCTGAACCTTGAATAAGTCGAACAGGAGAAACTCGATGTCCCGTTCCGGGGCTTGGTATTCCAGCATGTGCCTTCCCAGTATTGTCTTGTGCTGTGCCTTGCACGCTTCGCCGCCTGTTCAGGTCGAGCAGACGACAGCGCGCCGGATCCCTGCTACCAGGGACCGAAGCTTTCGGCGGTTGCTTCCATGAGCGTTGGCGCGCCGGCTTCTATGGCCGCTTTATGCGCCGCTGCGCGCGGCAGAAGCCGCGTGAAGAAGAATCGGGCTGCGGCGAGTTTGCCTGCGAGAAAATCTGCGTCTTCCGCCGACCCACCGGATTCCGGACCGGAACCGTCGAGGCCGCGTGCAGCCGTGAGCGCGATTCGACCCCAGCAGTAGGCCAGCGTCAAGTAGCCGCTGTAAAACAGGAAGTCGACGGCACCGGCGCCAACTTCATCGAGATCTTCCATGGCCTTACCCGCGAGATTCATCGCAAGTTCGCCGCACTCATCGGCCATGGCACTCAGGGTGCGCCCGTAGCCAGCGAGGGAAGCTTCACTTTCCAGTTCCGCCGCCAGTTCTTTAGTGAGCCCAACAAAAAGATTTAAGCCGGGGCCCTGCGTCTGCAGGATTTTCCGGCCCAGCAGATCGAGACCCTGGATCGCCGTTGTGCCCTCGTAAACGAGGGTGATGCGCGTATCACGCACGAGCTGCTCCATACCGTTCTCGCGGATGTAGCCGTGACCGCCGAAGACCTGCAGCGCGTGGTTCACCGACTCAAAGCCAAGCTCCGTGAGGAGCCCTTTTACGATCGGCGTCAGGAAATCCATCAGGTGCTGGGCGTCCTGCTTCGCCTGCCCCTCACCGGCGGCCGCCGTATCACCAATCTGGCCGGCGAAATAAACAAGTACCCGACCACCATCGACGATGGCCCGCTGCGTGAGCAGGAGCCGGCGCACGTCGGGATGGACGATGATGGGATCGGCTTCTTTCTCCGGTGCTACCGGTCCGCTTAAGGAGCGCATCTGCAGTCGATCATGGGCGTACTCAAGGGCCCGCTGCAGGGCCGCTTCCGCCTGACAGTTCGCCTGCAGGCCAACAACCAGGCGAGCGGCGTTCATCATGGTGAACATGTTCCGCATGCCCTGGTTCTCCTGGCCGACCAGGTAGCCCCGAGCCTCTTCAAAATGCAGCACACAGGTGGCGCTGCCGTGGATGCCCATCTTCTCTTCGATGCCACCGCAGTTCACCGCATTGCGCGAGCCATCGAGGTTGAACTTTGGCACCACAAACATGCTGATGCCTTTGGTGCCAGCCGGCGCGTCGGGGGTTCTTGCGAGCACCAGATGAATGATGTTCTCCGACATGTCGTGCTCACCGGCGGAGATAAAAATCTTCGTGCCGCTGATGGCGTAGGTGCCGTCGGCCCGCACTTCCGCGCGAGTACGAGCGAGGCCGACATCGGAACCGGCGTGCGGCTCCGTGAGACACATGGTGCCCGTCCACTCGCCGCTGAGGAGCTTAGGCAGGAACTGGCCTTTCTGCTCATCGCTGCCGTGATGCTCGAGCGCCTCCACAACGCCGCGGGACAGGCCGGGGTACATGGTCCAGGCGGCGTTGGCGCCGCACATAAGGTTCTCCATGATGAGGCTGATGCTGTCCGGCAAACCCTGACCGCCGTAGTTGCTGTCGCCAGAGAGACCGGCCCAACCCCCTTCCACATACTTGGCATAGGCCTCTTTGAAGCCCGGCGGGGTTGTGACTGCGCCATCGCTATAGGTGCAGCCGATCTCGTCGCCGCTCTGATTCACCGGCGCAAGTTCCCCCTCACAGAAGCGTGCCGCTTCATCGGTGATGGCGTCGATGAGCTCCCGACTGGCAGTTCCCTCTCCGAAGAGGGCCCCGTAGTGGCCTTCGTAGTCGAGCACATCGTGAATGGCAAAGCGGAGATCGCGGGTCGACGCAGTCATTTCTGTCTTGCTTCCTTTCCTTACTACCAGCGGCTGGGAACCTTACTTGGGCGAAAAGGCGCCGTCAAAGCTGCTATCGCAAGGAATTTTCAGCATTTTTCGGGTGTTTGACAGTCCATTCAGACGGCAGTCTGCAACGCCATGTGGCAGCATTTTTTGGGCAGTTTTTGCGGTCTCTGTCAGCAATCTGTCCAGGGACTTGCCAGTCATCGCGGTCTCTGCGAACACTGCTTCGCAGACCTCCCCTGGCGCGAGAACCCGGAAGCCAATGACCTGGATCCGGCCCTCATCGAGAAGACCGTTGTCCCCTGGCATTACCGCGAGTCCGCGCAGCATTGGATCCTCGCAGCGAAACAGGCGCAGGGGCTCCTCGCAGCTCGCCTCCTCGGCACGCTGCTGGCAGAGACGCTCGTCGATGTTTACGGCCCCGGTGAGCTGCCTGAACTGATCATCCCGGTACCTTTATCCTGGCGGCGGCTCCTCGCCCGGGGTCACAACCAGGCCCAGTGGATCGCCGCACCGGTGAGCCGATCTCTGGGGTTGCCCCTGATAGCGCGCGGCGTGCGGCGGCGCCGACATACGGCGCTGCAGCCGGGCCTGTCGGCAACCGCGCGTCGGGAAAATCTAGCCGGTGCCTTCGCGACTAAGATCCGCTTTCAGGGTCAGCGGGTCGCGATCGTTGATGACGTGCTCACCACCGGAGCAACCGTTGAGACTCTGGCCGCATGCCTCCTCGAGGCCGGTGCAGACAGCGTGCACTGCTGGGCGGCGGCCGCGGCGGATCATGAGCGCTGAGGCACTGCTACACTGCGCGCCCATGAAAGAGACCGAGACAAATCCCGAGACAGAGACCGAAACCCCCTACGACGGCCTCTCTCCCGATCGGATCCTTGATGCCCTGGAAAGCGCCGGCTTCCTGCCGACCGGGGGACTGCTCGCGCTCAACAGTTTCGAAAACCGGGTCTATCAGATTGAGCTGGAGGATGGCGACTTCGTGGTTGCGAAGTTTTATCGACCGGCCCGCTGGACCGATGCCGCCATTCGCGAGGAACACGCCTTCACCCTGGAGCTCCTCGACCACGAGTTGCCGGTTGTGGCGCCGCTGGTTCGGGACGCCGAGAGCCTCTTCGAACACGACGGTTTCCGTTTTGCGGTGTTTCCCCGGCAAGGCGGCTATCCCCCCAATCTCGAGGATCCGGACACCTATACGGTGCTCGCCCGCACCCTGGCGCGAATGCATGAAATCGGCGCCGCCGGCCATTTCGAACATCGGGTAACGCTGACAGCAGAGCGCCTCGGTCACGAAAGCCGTCGTTTCCTGCTGGAGAACAACTGGCTGCCCTACGAGATGGAAGAGGCTTACGCGACCATTACCGAGCACCTGCTGGCAGACATCGACGGTCGCCTGACCGGGGTCGCCGTGCAGCGCATTCACGGCGACTGCCACATGGGCAACGTGCTCTGGCGCGGCGATACACCACACTTTGTGGATCTCGATGACTGTCAGCTGGGACCGGAAATTCAGGATCTGTGGATGCTGCTCTCCGGCGAGCACCACGAACGCCAGGCACAGCTCAACAAGCTACTCGACGCCTATCTGCCCTTCCATCCTCTGAAGCTGGCGACGCTCGATCTCATCGAACCGCTCCGTACCCTGCGCATCATGCACCACGCGGCGTGGCTCGCGAGACGCTGGAACGATCCAGCTTTTCCCACAGCATTCCCCTGGTTCGACACGGAACGCTACTGGTCGCAACACGTTCTTGAGCTGCGCGAACAGCAGGCGGCTCTGCAGGAACCAGCCCTGCAGTATCTCGGTTAGACGGTTACCAGCAGGGCGTCGCTTATGCGCCGGTTCGTCGCTTATGCGCCGGTTCGTCGCTTAAGCGACGATGGCGATGTCCTCGAAGCGGGAATCAGCTCCGTCGAGGCCAAGCTCCGCCCGATTGCGGATCAGATTGCCATAGCTCGCCAGGAGCTGCGTTCGCTCAAACTCCGGGCATGAGACAAGTCGGGCTTCCCAGGATGCCTTCACCTCCGGCAGCCAATCCGGCGTCGGTGGGACCGGCTCGAAGCCAAGGCGAGTTGCTGCGGCCGCCTGCGTTGGAAACACGCGGAGCCCGCCGACGATCTCCTTATCCAGCGCCAGGGCGAGGGCATCACCGTCTTCAAAGGCACCCTGCATAGGGGCGCCATAGTGCACGTGCACCCGGCCCTTGAAGCCCGTCATCCCGACAATGATGCTCGTGAGATCCTCGTTGTCTGCCTTCTCGTAGTGCCCGTCTCTTTCAATGAGCGCCAGCTCCCGGGCCTTCATGGCATCACAGGGATCAAGCTCGTAAGAGATGGAGACGGGCACGAGGGCAACATGATCGACAAAGTCGCCGAAGGTTGCCGCTTCCTTGCGCCAGGCCAGGGCCAGCATCTTCAGGAGCGCCGGATCGGTGCGGTCGAAGCCATCCTTGGAGCGACCTTCCCGCTGGGCGATCCAAACGGAATCTCCGCTTTTCAGAACGTGCTGAATGTAGTGTGACGTGCGCGTCAGCGCCCGGTAGATGGCGCGCTTCCCGGTAACGCTGCGCTCGATAACAAAGCTCTTATTCAGACGCATGAGATCGGCGGCGAGCGGCTCCGTCAGCAGGTTGTCCCCCACAGCGGCTTCAGGTGTCGGCAAGCCAGCCTTGTGCACCGTGTAGTTCACGAGCCCCGTGTCCATGATGATGTCACGGTGGTTGGAGATGAACAGGTAAGGCCGCGCCGGATCGAGGCGATCAACGCCGCTCACTGTGAGCTCGCTGATGGTTTCGTGGATCAGACGCGAGAAGTAGTGGGAAAGCAGGAGCTGAAACTCTTCGATGCTCTGAATGGAACGGGACTTCAGCGAGATCACCGTTCTCGCGAGGTTCCGCGCAAGAAACGGAGCCACGTTCGCAAGACCTGGAGTGACGAGCTTGGAGGCGGCATCGCTGACCCGCGCATCGCGCCGAACGCGGGCGACAACGCCTTGAACCTCATCGTCCCGAAAGGGGCGGATGGCGTCGAAATCGTGCATGGGCGCACGTTAGCGGCTTTTGCGTCGAAAACAACCCGCCATCGCAGCGGCGGCCGGCGCCGAGAAGTAAACTGCGACCATGATCACTCGCCCTGCCACCCGTGCGGACCTGCCCGCCCTGACCGCCATCTATAACCACTACGTGGCCTCCTCTCACGCGACCTTCGATGTCGGGGCCTTCACCACCGAGACGCGCACTCCCTGGTTCGAAGTCTTCGATGGGGTCCGTTATCAGTGCTGGGTCGCCGAAGCTGAGGACAAGCTGCTCGGTTACGCCTGCAGCCAGCCGTTCAAAGCGAAGCGCGCCTACGAAACTTCCGTTGAGGTCAGCGTTTACGTCGCCGCCAACGCGCAGCAGCGAGGTATCGGCCGGGCCCTCTACGAACGCCTGCTGCCGGCCCTGGAAAACGAGGATCTGCACCGCGCCTACGCCGGCATCGCGCAGCCGAACGAAGCGTCCATGCGGCTGCACGACCGCTTCGGTTTTCAGGAAGCGGCCCGCTACACGGAGGTCGGGCGCAAATTCGACCGCTACTGGGACGTCGTCTGGTTGGAAAGACCGCTCTGAAGCGCCACTTACGCCCCCGCTCACAACCTGGCGCCCTGATGCCTTAGAGCCAGCCGAACAGAACGCGAGCGAGAATCCAGAGGCCCATCAGCAGCAGCACGCCGAAGGCCGATTGCTTAAGGGCCTGCTCCGATAGCGGTGGCGGTACTTCGCGGCCGAGCCAGGTTCCGGCAATTACGAGGGGCAGGGCCACCGCAGAAAGCCAGAGTACGTCGCCGGTCAGCCCGCCCTGGATTCCAACCACCACCGTTCGGGCTGAGGTTGTCAGCGCAAAGGAGCAGAGCAGGGTTGCCCGGATTACCAGCAGAGGCAGGGGCTGCCGGTAGTTGAACCAGCCCATAATCGGTCCGGAAGCGGAGAACAGACCACCCACCACGCCCCCGGCAATTCCGGCACCGAAACAGGCCCAGTTTGCCGAGGGTGCGACGAGCGGCGAGGGTCGCAGCATCATGGATAGACTGCCGAGGGTGATAAACAGGCCGAGGAGCAACTGCAGCAGTTCCTGAGCGCCCGTATTCAGGATCGTCAGCAACCAGACCCCGACGGCGATGGCCGGCAGCTGACCCGCCGCCAGCCAGAGGAAGATCCGCCGATCGATGGACTGCGTGTGCCCCTTCAATGCCAGACCCACGTTGACCATGGTGATGAGGCTCGCGGCCGCCGTCAGCACCGGCAAGGGCACCGCGCCGCTCGCACCGGTTACGGCAATCACGATCATCCCCATGGCAAAGCCGCTCACGGCCTGGACGTAGCTGCCGACGAACACCGAGCCAAGGAAAACCAACCAGCCTGTGAGCTCCATGGGCCGCGCAGTATACGCGCTATACTGCGCGGCTCCCTCGCCCTCGGATAGAACATGGAACTGAACCTCACTGGCCGCAGCGCGCTCGTCACCGGCAGCTACCGCGGCACCGGCCAGATCATCGCCCAGGCGCTGATGGCGGAGGGCGCAAAAGTCTGGATCCACGGTCTTGAGGCCGGTCAGGCGGAAGCCGCCGTGGAAACGCTCGGCGCAGGCATGCCCGTTACCGGCGACATCCGCACCGAAGCCGGCACGGAGGCGCTCATCGACAGTCTCGGTGGCGAGGTGCCGGACATCCTGATTAACAACTATGGCGCCGTAGACCGGGGCCGCTGGGGTGACTCGACAACAGCAGACTGGATTGCCGCCTATGAACTCAACGTGCTCTCGGCAACGCGGCTTATCAACCACTGCCTGCCGGCCATGCAGGCGGCGCCCTGGGCCCGGATCATCAACCTCGGCACCGTCGGCTCCACCCGGCCGAACGCCGTCAATCCGCACTACTACGCGGCCAAAGGGGCCCTGGCGACCATGACCGTCAGCCTTGCGAAGGCCGTCGCCGGGAGCAACATCCGGGTAAACCTGGTTTCTCCGGGGTTGATCCTCACACCGGAAGTTAAAGAGGCCTACCTCGCCCGTGGCCGGCAGAAAGGGTGGGGGGAGACCTGGGAGGAAGTGGAGGCAGAGGTTGCCAAGGACATTCCCATCGGCCGCATCGTCACCCGGGAAGAAGTGGCAGCGCTCGTCGTGTTTCTCGCGAGCCCCGTCGCCGACGGGATCCACGGCCAGAACATCCGCGTCGATGGCGGCAGCCTCGATATTCTGACGTGAACCTCGATCGTCCCTGGCAGCGGCTCGCCGGACTGCTCATGATCTTCCTGGGTCTGGCCCTCTACGACCCGGAAAGCCCCGCAGCCCTGCATCGGCTGCTGCTTCCCGCCCTCCTCGCGGCCGGGGCCTGGGCCCTCGTGCAGAACGTTGCCGTCGTCGCGATCGCAACCGCGGTCCTTGGAGTGATTCATCTGGATTCCGAGGCAGGCGGCTGGATCGATCGCTTTGCCTATCCTGCAATTACGGCCGCGGCCCTCCTTACGCTCGCGGCGATCGGCGTTCAGCGCTTCCGGCGTCGCATCGTTGAAACCCGGGAAGCCCGCTGGTCGGAGCGGGGTAAATGAGCCGCCCGATCTGCCTGATCACCGGGACTACCAACGGTATCGGCCGCGTGACCGCCGAAGGTCTCGCCCGCGCGGGCTTTGAGGTTGTGATGGCCTGCCGCAATCTGGAGCGCGCGGAAGCTGTTCGTGAGGACGTCATCCGGAAGACGGGTAACGAGGCAGTTCACGCACTTCGCTGCGACCTCGCAGACTTGGCGACGGTGCGGGAAACGGCCGCGGCCGTGAGCGAGCGGTTTGAGCGCCTCGACCTTCTGGTGAACAACGCGGGCACCATGACCACCCGCTTTCAACAGGCCGGGAACGGCCTGGAGCTGACCTTTGCGGCCAACTATCTGGGCCCCTGGCTGCTCACTCGACTGCTCATGGATCGGCTGGTAGCCAGCGCGCCGGCCCGCATCGTCACCGTCGCCTCCGCCGTTCACCGCCAGGGGGCGCTGGCCACGGCGTGCCTCGAGGACGAGCAGGGAGAAGGTTTCAGCGGCATGCGGGCCTATGCCCGCTCCAAGCTCGGCAACATCATGGCGACTCTGACGCAGGCGGAGCTCCTCGCAGGCTCCGGTGTCACGGCAAACTGCCTGCATCCCGGCGTCGTCGCCACAAACATCACCAGCGATACAAACGCCTTTCTGCGCGTCGGTATGAAGATCGCCAGCCCCTTCATGCTGAACGACCGACGCGGCGCTGCCACCTCCCTCTTTCTGTCCACAGACCCAAAGGTCGCTGAAACCACTGGCCGCTACTTCGACGAAAAGCAGCAGCTTCAGGAACCGGCCGCCGCCGCAACGGACAGCGCGGCGCGTGCCGACCTGTGGGCCTGGAGCAGCCGCTTCTGTGAGCTACCGGAGCGCTGGCCATGAGCGGGGAAGACGACAAGCGGAAAACCGCCAATCCCGCCTCGAGCCGCCATCTGATCAGAGCCGGCGAGGCCCGGTCGGAGACCTTGGGGCAGCTTACCGGGCTCTCCAGAATGCGCTTTGCGGCTCACGACCTCGAGGCCGCAGAAGTCCGCGACCTTGCCGAGGGCCGGGAACGTTTTCTCTACGTGCTTGAAGGAATCGGTGAGGTGACGGCTGCCTCAGCCACCCAAACTGCAGCAGCCGGGGACATGGTTGCTCTGGGCGCAAACGAAGCTGCCCGGGTAGTTGCCGGCCCTTCCGGCCTGAAGTTTCTCCTCGGCGCAGGCCCCCGCGATTCCAGCGCCGACTAGGCGTATGCTCAGAAGCTCATTGGGAAGCCAGGGGAGCAGACCATGACAGCGGAAGGACTCACCAATCACGAAATCACCATCTGCCTGAAGGGCGGCGCAATCCTCGGGCCTTTCAAGGCCACCTGGAGCACGGAGATCTTGAGCGACGTGCGAGAGCTCTCCAAAGACTACGATGCTTTTCTTCAAGGCGCTGATCAGAAACGCTTCAAATACCACCTGCACGACCAGGAACGGCGCCTGTCGCATTCGCTGATCATCAACTTTGCCGAGATCACGGCCGTCTACGACAAGGTCGAACTGCAGGACTGAGCCTCGGGGTCAACGGTCAGCGTTACAAGCGGCGCTTGCGACCAGGCCCGGAAGCCTGAGCACGCGGGACTCACGCCTCGTCCTTCAGTTTTGCGCCGGGCTCCTTCAGAATAGTCGGACGATCGCAACGCGAACGACTGATGGGCAAAACGACGGCGGCAAGGAATGCAATCGGCCCGCTGCTTGATCAGCTGATCCTGCAGCTCGACGGCGAGGGTTCAATGACCCAGCGCCGGCACTTTGCCCGGATCCGTCGCTCCCTTGATCTTGCCCGCTCGGAATGGGACCTGGAACGACCTATGCTCGCGCTGTCCACGAGCACGGCCTACGGCTTCAAGTTCTCTAACGACGCCGACGCGCTCGTCACCCGCATCATTGAGAAACTTGAGGCCCTGGAAGCGGAACACGCTGCCGGGCCGACAGCGCTGCACTGATTCTCTATCCCGCCCTTCGGTTATTACTGGCGAGGCACCGGCGAAACATAGAAGCGGAAATCCGTCACGCTCCCGAACTGATCATAGAGGCTGCGGCCGACGGCGTTGCTCTCCTGCGTGAGCAGCGTCAGCGCCGTCCAGCCTCGCGCTTCCGCAAGCTCGAAGAGCTCCAGATAAAGCGCTTTCCCCACCTGCTTGCCTCGGCCCGCAGGCGCCACAAACAGATCGCTCAGATACATCGCCGTGGACGCGCTGAGCGTGGAATGCCAGGGATAGAAGTGGGCTAGGCCCAGGAGCTCACCCGCCTCTCCTTCGGCCACGAGACCTTCGAGGGGATGGTCCTCCGCGAGGAGCCAGTCCCAGACCCGCTTTGCCTGCGCCTCATTGCTGCTCGTTTCGTAAAACTGGCAGTAGCCCTCATAGAGCGGTACCCAGCCGCTGAAATCAGCCGCCACGAGTGGTCGGATGCTCATCGTCATGGGAACTCCAGAGCGTTGGCAGTGAGTTAGCCGCCGCGGCGTTGAACGCTGGGCTAGCTCTATGGCTGCCCAGCATTAACGCCAGCTCGGCTACCGGGTCAGGACCCGGTGGGCACTTCGTTGAACGGGATGCCTTTATCAACGCGAACGTCCTGCGGCAGGCCAAGGACCCGCTCAGCAATAATGTTCGCCATGATCTCGTCCGTGCCGCCGGCGATCCTTAAGCCCGGAATCGCCATGTAGGTTTCCTGATACATGGCGGCATCCGCGGAGAGCTTCGGGTCGCGGATGGCCCCGGCCATCTCCTGCAGATCAATGGCAAAGCTTGCCATGTCCTGCGCTTTCGGTGCCCCCACGAGCTTGCCGATGGAGTTCTCCGGCCCCGGCGTTTCACCGCGGGACAGCGCCGACAAGGTGCGCCACGCCGTGTACTTGAGGCCGGACTCCTGGCAGTACCAGTCTGCAAGCTTGGCGCGCACGGAGGGATCCTTAATGGCCGGCTTGCCGTCAATTTCCACTTCCGAGGCGAGCTTGAAGACGCTGTCGACGCCAACGGAACCGCCGCCGGCACCAATGGACGCGCGCTCGTTCATGAGTGTGGTCAGCGCCACCTGCCAGCCCTGGCCTTCAGCGCCGAGGCGCTGGCTGTCAGAAACCCGCAAGTCTGTGAAGTACACCTCGTTGAAGTTCGAGTCGCCGGAAATCTGCCTGATGGGCTTGATCTCCACACCTGGCGCCTTCATGTCGATCCAGAAGTAAGTGAGGCCCTTGTGCTTGGCCACCGTCGGATCCGTGCGCACCACGAGGATGCCGTAGTCCGAGTAGTGGGCACCGGAGGTCCAGATTTTCTGGCCGTTGATCACCCACTCGTCGCCGTCTTTCTCCGCCTTGGTGCGGAGTGCCGCGAGGTCCGAGCCGCCGGCCGGTTCCGAGAAGAGCTGACACCAGATCTCTTCACCGCTGGCGAGCTTCGGCAGGAAGCGGTTCTTGGTTTCGTCGTCCGCCCACATCATGAGCGTCGGCGCCGCCATACCCTGGCCGATGCTGAACACACCACCCGGCAGGTTGTACTTGGACTCTTCCTGGTTCCAGATCACGTTCTCGATCGGCGAAGCGCCGCGGCCGCCATACTCGTTCGGCCAGGTGATGCAGGCCCAGCCTGCGTCGTATTTGCGCTTCTGCCAGAGCTTGGCGCGCTGCAGGTCGCCCATGCCTTCGAGGTCTTTCTTTTTCGGTCGGTTGGCTCGGAGCCAGGCGCGCGCCTCTTTGCGGAACGCGGCTTCTTCAGCGGTATCTTTAAAATCCATAGTCGTTAACTCCTCAAGCTGCGTTTTCTTCGTAGGCGTCTATGAGCCGGTCCTGCCACATGGCCTCGCTGCCGAGGCAGACGGACAGGAGCTTGGAGCGCCGATAGAAGAACTGACAGTCGAACTCCCAGGTGTAACCCATACCGCCATGGGTCTGGATGTTTTCCTTGGAAGCGAAGTAGTAGGCCTGAATGGCGGAGACACGGGCTGTGGCCGCCGCGAGGGGCAGCTCGTCGGAATCGGTGTTGAGCGCCCAGGCGCCATAGTAGCAGTTGGAGCGCGCCAGCGTGTTCTTAACGTACATGTTCGCGAGCTTATGCTTGATTGCCTGATAAGAGGCGATCGGACGTCCGAAGGCGTAGCGGCCCATGGCGTATTCCTTCCCCTGCTCGAGGGCAGCCTGAGCGCCGCCGACCTGCTCCCAGGCGACCAGCACCGCCGCCCGGTCGAGAAGCGCATCGAGGAGTTCCATGCCCTTGCCGGCTTTGCCGAGAAGCTCTGCCTTCGCGTTCTTGAACTTGATCTGCCCATGGCCGCGGGTCGGATCCAGGGTCTGTACCGGCTTCACGGCCGTCTTGCTGCCCTGATCCATGGAGACCAGATAGAGGGACGCGCGCTTGCCGCTCTTCGCGAGGACGATGGCAACGTCGGCAATACCAGCGTCGGGGACCGGGATCTTGGTGCCGGAAAGTTTGCCGTCGGCAAATTCCGTCTTCAGCTTCTTCGCCGCGGGTCGACCGGCGCCTTCGGACATGGCCAGCGTGCCAAT
>JBCDDI010000020.1:0-15400 GCA_039180365.1 Pseudomonadota bacterium | reverse complement strand
CTTGTGGAAGTGCCGGCGAAAAACTATGGCGCTGATCTCCCAGCCATGGCGGCGGCTGTGACGGATCGTACTGCCGTCATTTTCCTAGCTAATCCAAACAACCCGACGGGTACCTGGGTCACCGAGTCGGCGCTCGTGGACTTTCTCGAGGCCGTGCCGGAGCGGGTCTGGGTGGTGCTCGACGAAGCCTACTGTGAGTATGTGGAGGATGCGGACTACCCGAATGGGCTGGCGCTGGCGGCCCGTTATCCGAACCTGATCCTCACCCGCACCTTCTCGAAAATTCACGGACTGGCGGCCCTGCGTATCGGCTACTCCGTGTCTTCGCCAGAAGTCGCCGACCTCATGAACCGCGCCCGGCAGCCCTTTAACGTCAACGCTATCGCTATGGCGGCGGCGGAAGCGGCGCTTGCCGATCAGGAGTTTGTCTCCACCTCCCGGCAGATGACTCGGGAAGGAAAGGCCGCGCTCGTGGCTGGCTTTGAGCGCCTGGGCCTCGACTACATCCCCTCGGCGGGGAACTTTGTTGCCGTCGCCGTCCCTGATGCGGCTGCAACCTATCAGACGCTCCTTGAAGAAGGCGTCATTGTCCGGCCCATCGCCGAATACGGCTTGCCGCAGCATCTCCGGATCAGCGTTGGCCTGCCCGAGGAAAACGAACGCTTTCTCGAGACCTTCGAGCGCGTGCTCGGCGAGGGCTGACGTCTTGCCTGGAGAACAGCCCGACGAACTCACCGTCGTCGGTATCGGCATGATCGGTGCGTCCTTTGCGCTGGCCTGCCGGAGCCGCTTCGCTCGCATCAGCGCGGTGGATCCGAATGTTGCCAATCTCGCGGCCGCTGAGGCGGCTGGCATTATCGACGAAGCCCTCGAGGCCGTGCCGGCGGACGCAGCGGCGGTGCTCATTGCCTGTCCCAGCGATCGGATCGCCGGCTGGGTTCTGGAACTTGCGGAACATCCCGGCATCGTCTTCGATGCAGGCAGTGTGAAAGGCACGATCCTCGAAGAGATCGTGCAGCAGCGCGGCTCGCTGCCGCGCAACTTCGTTCCCAGCCATCCTATCGCCGGCCTTGAGCGAAGCGGCCCGGAAGCCGCCGATGCGGGACTGTTTCAGGGCAGAAAGGCCATCATCACACCCACGGCCGAAACCGATGTCGCCCGCCAGGCACAGGTCGCCGACTGGTGGTCGGCGGCGGGGGCGCGGGTGGAGATCATGGACCCGGCGGAACACGACGCCGTTTACGCGCGCACGAGCCACCTGCCGCATCTCCTGGCCTTTGCCTATCTGCTGGGTATAGAACGGGACGACCTCGTACATACCGGCGGCGGCTTTCGCGACTTCAGCCGCATCGGCGGCTCCGATCCCGTCATGTGGTCGGGCGTTTTCGAGCGCAACCGGTCTGCGCTGCTCGCCGGTCTCGACCGCTTCGAAGCCGACCTTGCCGATTTTCGCGCGGCCATTGACGCCGGGGATACGGACCGCTGCCGTTCGCTCATTGCAGCAGCCCGAGCCCGGCGCGAGGCGCTGGAGTCGTGACGGGTCAGCCAGCAGCACCGGTGCTCACCATCGACGGACCAAGCGGCTCCGGGAAAGGCACCATTGCCGCCCTTGCCGCAGACCGGCTCGGCTGGCATCTCCTCGATAGCGGCGCGCTTTATCGTATCGTCGGCGCCTCGGCCCTGCGCCGGGGTGTGCCCACCGCTGCGGCCGAGGCCTTGGCAACACTAGCGGCCGGTCTCGACATTCGCTTTACAGGGGAGCGGATCGAGGTTGATGGCGTGGATCTCACGGAGGAAATCCGCACGGAACCGGTCAGCACGGCGGCCTCAGAGGTTGCCGCCCTGGAGCCCGTGCGCGCTGCCATTCTCGACCTGCAGCGGCAGATGCGCCGGCCCCCGGGGCTCGTGGCCGATGGACGGGATATGGGGACCGTCGTGTTCCCGGATGCCGAGCTTAAGTTCTATCTCGACGCGAGCGCCCAGGAACGTGCGGAGCGTCGCTATAAGCAGTTGAAAAACAAGGGCTTGGATGTTAATTTCCGCGCCCTTCTCGCGAACCTGGAAGACCGGGACGCGCGAGATAAGGAGCGCGCCGTCTCACCCCTGGTGCCCGCGGAGGACGCCCTGATCATCGACAGCACGGAGCTCGACATCGACGCCGTGCTGGAGCTGGTGCTCGGGGAGGCCCGGAACAGGCACCTGACCTAGACGGCGCAACATTAACCTCGACATGGTCCCGCCATGTCTACAAACAGCACCGGTCGTCGGATGAGCAGTCATCACGCCGCGGTCGGTGGGGAAAAAGTACTTAATGAGCGAAAGTTTTGCCGAACTCTTTGAAGAGTCATTGCAGACCATCGAGATGGCCCCTGGGTCCATCGTTACCGGCACGGTGGTGGAAATAGATAGCGATTGGGTAGTGGTGCATGCGGGCCTGAAGTCCGAAGGCGTCATTCCCAAGGCCCAGTTCGTCAACGAGGCAGGCGAGTTCAGCCTGTCCATCGGCGATCAGGTGAAAGTGGCCATGGAAGTGGTCGACGATGGCTGGGGTGAGACCCGTCTCTCCCGGGAAAAAGCCCGTCGCGCCGAATCCTGGCAGATGCTCGATTCCGCCTTCGAGAAGAACGAAGTGGTCACGGGCATCATCAACGGCAAGGTCAAAGGCGGCTTTACCGTCGATGTATCCGACATCCGCGCCTTCCTGCCCGGCTCCCTGGTGGACATCCGGCCCCTGCGCGAGACCGCGCACCTCGAAGGCAAGCCCCTCGAGTTTAAGGTCATCAAGCTCGACCAGAAGCGCAACAACGTGGTGGTTTCCCGCCGCGCCGTGCTTGAGGAAGAAAACAGCGTCGAGCGCGAAGCGCTGCTCGCCCAGCTCCAGGAAGGCCAGACCGTGAAAGGTATCGTCAAGAACCTCACGGACTATGGTGCCTTCGTGGATCTCGGCGGCGTCGACGGTCTGCTGCACATCACGGACATGGCCTGGCGCCGTATCCGCCATCCCTCCGAGATGGTCAGCGTCGGCGACGAAGTGGACGTGAAGATTCTCAAGTTTGACCGCGAGAAGAACCGCGTCAGCCTGGGTATGAAGCAGCTCGGCGACGATCCGTGGGTCTCCATCACGGGCCGCTACCCGGAAGGTTCCCGGGTCATGGCCACGGTCACCAACCTCACCGATTACGGCTGCTTTGCCGAGATCGAAGAGGGCGTGGAAGGCCTTGTGCACGTCTCCGAGATGGATTGGACCAACAAGAACATTCACCCATCGAAGGTTGTCCACGTGGGCGACGAGGTTGAGGTGATGATTCTCGACATCGACGAGGAGCGTCGTCGTATCTCCCTGGGCATCAAGCAGTGCCGCTCGAATCCCTGGGAAGAGTTTGGCGTTACCCACGTCAAGGGCGACCGCGTTTCCGGCAAGATCAAGTCCATCACGGACTTCGGCATCTTCATCGGTCTCGACGGTGGCATCGACGGTCTTGTGCACCTCTCTGACATCTCCTGGAACGAACCCGGCGAGTCCGCCGTGCGTCGTTACTCCAAGGGTGAAGAGATCGAGACGGTCATCCTCTCCGTGGATCCGGAGCGTGAGCGCATCTCCCTCGGCGTTAAGCAGCTCGATCAGGATCCCTTCACCGATTACACCGCGGTTAATGATCGCGGCACGATCGTGAAGGGTGTGATTCGGGAAGTTGAGCCGAAGGAAGCGGTGATCGATCTCGCCGAGGATGTTTACGGCATCCTCAAGGCCTCGGAGATCAGCATCGATCGCGTGGAAGACGCGCGCAACGTGCTGACCGCTGGTGATGAGATTGAGGTAAAGGTGATCAGCATCGATCGCAAGAACCGCGTTGTTGGTCTTTCCGTCAAGGCGAAGGACATCGACGACGAGCGGGCGGCCGTGCGCGAGCATCGGAGCAAAGAATCGGATCGTCCCGGCGCACAGACGCTTGGCGATCTCATCAAAGCTCAGATGGACGCCCAGGACTAAAGGCCAGTCCAAGCCTCCCGACCGCTGTCGGGAGGCTTTACCCCTTCGCCGAGTGCGGATTCGGCGCTAGCTGGGACCTCCGCCACGAAAAGACATACAATTGGGCGGAAAAAAGCTATAAAAATCAAAGACAAAAGCTTTATTATCGGGCCATGACGAAATCCGAGCTCATCGAGATCATCGCTGCGAAGCAGTCTCAGCTGTCCGTGAAGGACGTTGAGCTGGCGGTCAAAACGCTCATCGAGCAGATGTCCGAGACATTGGCAGCCGGCGAGCGGATCGAAATCCGTGGTTTCGGCAGTTTCTCCCTTCATTACCGCGCTCCGCGCATCGGTCGCAATCCGAAGACCGGCGAATCCGTGGGCCTTGCGGGCAAATACGTGCCGCACTTCAAGCCGGGTAAAGAGCTCCGCGACCGGGTGAACCAGGGCATGGAACGCGACCAGATGCTCGGCCATGGTGACGACGGCCAGGCGGAAGGTGCCCTTGAGGCTGGCGACGGCCAGGCGGCCCTGGACGGTCAGAGTTCCCAGGGCGCAGGGCGCCGGTTCGAGTAGTTCGGTGAGCTGGCTCGCACGCGCGTTCTGGGCCGCTCTCGCCATCATCGGTTTTTTTCTCGCCGCACTGGCGGTCAATCAGGACCCCGTGTCCCTGCGCTTCCTGAACTGGGAAACCCCTGCCTACAGCGTATTCTGGTTTCTCCTTGGCGCTTTTCTTTCCGGTTTGCTGTTAGGCCTCCTTGCCATTACCGTGTTGACGACCAGGTTGAGCCTCAAAAATCGAAAGCTCACGCGACAGCTCGGCGATGCGGAGCAGGAGCTGCACAAGGTGCGCAACCTGACGCTGCAGGAGTAGGCGGACACCCTCTCCGGCAGGAACCGACGACCGTCAACGTCAATAAAAATCCTGACCGATCCTGATGCCGGAGAACATCGCTTTATACGTGCTGCTTGTCGTTGCCCTCGGCATCGGCTACCTGCTCGGCCGTCGGGAACGACGGGTGAAGCCGCGGGACCTCGGCATGGTGGCCGAGGACTATTTCAAAGGCCTCAATCATCTGCTGAACGAACGCCACGACCTCGCCATCGACACCTTCGTTGAGTCCATGGCCGTCGATAACGACACGGTCGATACGCACCTTGCCCTCGGTTCCCTCGTCCGCCGCCGCGGCGAAGTTGATAAAGCGATCCGCATTCATCAGAACCTGCTGGCCCGCCCCGTGTTGTCTACCGACCATCGAACCCAAACGGAGCTTGAGCTGGCCCGCGACTATCTTGTCGCGGGACTGCTCGGTCGCGCGGAAAACCTGTTGAAGGAGCTGGCCGCCCGGAACGGTGCGGAACGACAGGTCGCCCAGGAGCTGCTGCTGGAAATCTATCAGCGCGAGAAGGAGTGGGACCGCGCCGTCGCCATTGGCCGGGAGCTCGCCCGCAGCGATAAGAGCATCAAAAGCCAGCTGGCGCATTTTCAGTGTGAGCTTGCTGTGGCAGCGCTGGAAGCCGGTGACCTGCGTGGTGCGCAAGGCGCCCTGGATAAAGCGAAGGGTTTTGATGCCCAGTGCGCCCGGGTAGCGCTTGTTGCCGCTGATGTCGCCTTCGCAGAGAAACGTTATCGGGAGGTGCTGCGTCACCTGGGTCGCGCCTGTGAGCTCGACCCGACCCTCGCCCAGGAAACCCTCGCCCTGTTCCAGACCGCCAGCGACGAACTCAATGATCCGACAGCCTTTGTTACCCACCTGAAACGCTGCCTGGAAGGGGCGCCGGTGCTGCCCGTGGTGGAGTTTCTGGCCACAGACATCGAGCAGAAGGAGAGTCAGGAGGCCGCGAATGAGTTCGTGGTGGAACAGCTGCTCAGAAATCCCAGCCTCGGTGGTTTCGTGACCTTGCTCAATCGGCTCGACCGGCAGGGTGAACCGCTGCCACCGGAACGCCTCGCGCTGGTCCGTCGTTTCTCCGAATCACTCCTGCATCGTCAGCCGGATTACCGCTGCAAGAACTGCGGTTTTTCCGGCAAGACGCTCATGTGGCAGTGCCCGAGCTGCCGCAGCTGGGGCACCATCAAGCCGATCATCCAGCCGGGCCGCGAAGAAGTCTGACGCTGTTGCGGGTTCAAACCCCACGTCGCGTAAGGTCAGCATCTTCCACAGCCGCGAGCGATCGCTGCTGGGGTGGATGCGCCCCTCGAGCCATCATGCCGCTCCCGTCACCACCTGGAGTGCACATGACCCTGAAAACCCTGTTTGCAGCCCTTGGACTTGCGCTGAGCCTCATGGCGCAAGGCGCCTTTGCGACGCCCATTTCCGTAAACGTCAACGCGGCCGATGCGGAAACGCTGGCAGCCGCCCTCGACGGTGTGGGCTTGAGCCGCGCGGAGGCCATTGTCGCCTACCGCGAAGCGAACGGCCGCTTCCTCGACGCTTACGATCTCGCCAATGTGAAAGGCATTGGTGACCGGACCGTGGAGCTCAACGAGGAACGGATCCGACTCGAAGACTGACCAGTGGGTGCCTGGCACCCTCTTTGATCTCGGCGGTGGCGGGAGCTTCAGGCTCCCGTCGCCCGCTCCCCTCGACTAAGATACGGCGTTGTCGAGCGGGAACCCTTCCATAGAACACGATTCCACAACCTTGGGTACACCTTCCCAGGCCGAGCGGGTGCTTGTTACTGGTGCCTCAGGGTTCATCGGCGGTCATCTGCGCGCGGAACTCGGGCGCCGCGGTTTTGAAGTGGTGACGCTGGCCCGGGATCAACTCGACGGACCATGCCTCGACGTAACTGCCGATGGCAGTGAGGAAAACTGGGTCGACGCGCTGCAAGGGATTGCCGCAGTCATTCATCTTGCTGGCGTTGCTCACCGGCAGGCCACGCAGGATGAGTATGAGCGTATCAACGTTGCCTGGCCGGTAAAGCTCCAGCGAGCAGCTGCCCAGGCTGACGTTCAGAGTCTCGTCATCATGAGTTCCATTAAGGTGCTCGGCGATGCAAGCAGGCAGCCGTTTCGAGAGTCGGATGGCTACCGAGAGGACGACGATCCTTATGGCTTGAGCAAGATCAGGATGGAGCAGACGCTCCTCGCCGAGGAAACGGTAGGTGCGGGGCCAACCTGTGCAGTGGTGCGTACCCCGTTGGTGTACGGACCCGGTGTGAAAGCAAACTTCCTGGCACTACTGTCCTGGGCTGACCGTGCCAGCCGCGGCCTGCCTTTACCGTTCGGACGCGCGACCGCCCCGCGCAGTTTCATCGGCGTGCGCAATCTCTGTGATCTGCTCATCGCCTCAATTGGCCATCACGGAATCGTGCATGGAGCGGATCTGCAGGATCTATCGCTACGCGAACTCCTGCTCCAGCTTGGCGTAGCACCGGGTCGTTTGCTGCCGGTACCGCCAGTGCTCTTGCGTAGTCTGCTCGCTGCGGTTGGACGTCGGTCGCTCTATGAGCGCCTGTTCGGCCCCCTGCAGCTTGCGCAGGCAGAGAGCAACGCCCGTTTGGGCTGGACGCCTCCGCATGGCAGCGCTGAGCAGCTTGAGGAAACGCTGGCATGGTATCGATCTCGGACCTGATTGCACTCGTTGGCGCCTTCCTGAGCAGCCTGCTCCTCCTGGCACTTGTGCTTCGCTTTGCCGTCCGCCTGGGTCTCGTTGCGGCACCGAACGAACGCAGCTCCCACAGCGACGAACGACCCACGGGAGGCGGTGTGGCTATTGTCGTGCCGGTGTTTTCTGCGTTGCTCTGGTTGTTCTTCGACGGTACGTCATATGCCGGTGGCGTGGCGATTGCCTGCGGAGGACTTGCGCTGATCGGCTACCTCGACGACGTGCGTGATCTTGGTGCGGGTTTGCGCTTTGGTTGCCAGCTGCTGGCCGTTGTCATCGCACTCTGGGCGCTGGCGCTCGGCTATCCCTGGTGGGTTCTGGCTGCGATCGGTTTTCTCCTGCTCTGGCATGTGAATCTCTACAACTTCATGGATGGGATCGATGGCATAGCGGCCGTACAAACGCTGGTGTTCTGCCTCGGGGTTCAGGCACTCGGTGCCGGTCTGCCGGGAGCCCCGGGGCTATTGCTCTGGGCGATGACCGGAGCAACCCTGGGTTTTACCGCCTACAACTGGCCACCGGCGCGAATTTTCATGGGTGACGTTGGCTCGCTCTTTCTGGGTTTGCTCATCGGCGTTCTCGCTATACAGCTCCATGAGCTCGGTCAGGTACCGATCGTTGCCTCACTCATCCTGCTCACCGGCTTCTGGTTTGATGCCAGCTACACCCTTGGAATCCGGCTGCTCTCGGGCCAGAAGTTCACCCAGGCGCATCGAAGCCACCTTTACCAGCGAGTGACTGATCGGCTTGGGCATAAAGGGACTACCCTGCTCTTTGGTGCTATGGCAGTTTGTTATCTGCTGCCCTTAGCGTGGGCGTCGATGCGCTTTTCCGGATGGGCCTACGCGTGCCTGGCTATCGCCGTGCTGCCTTATCTGCTGGGCGCTATACACTTCAAGGCCGGCCGCCTGCTGCCCGAGTCTGCTTAGGGCTCGCCGACGCCGGCCGCACCCCGGCCCGCGATGCGACCGAATACGGCCCCGGAGGTGAGGCCGCTGCCGCCCGGATAGTTGAAGTAAAAAAGGCCTCCGACGAGTTCGCCCGCCGCGAAGAGCCCGGGGATTGGTGTGCCGTCCTGAGCGATGACTCGCGCCTTTTCGTCTACGTGCAGGCCACCGAAGGTAAAGGTCACGCCGCAGGTCACCCCGTAGGCTTCAAAGGGCGGTTTATCCAGCGCGTTTGCCCAGTTGCTTTTCGGCACGGCCAGACCGCGGGTACAGCGACCATCCTTCACCGTCGGGTCGAAGGGAACATCCTCGGCCACGGCGGCGTTGAAGGCCTCGATGGTGCGGAGCAGGCCCGGTGCGTCCACGCCTTCCATGCGTGTGGCGAGGGTTTCCAGATCATCGGCCTGCACCCGGGTTACTTCGCGAATCCGATACTCGTCGCGCAGCACGCCGCTGACTTTGGCGTCGAAGATCTGCCAGGCTGCTTGCTGGGGCTGCTTGAGGATTTCAGCGCCGTATTTGGCGTAGGTGTAGTTGCGGAAGTCGGCGCCTTCGTCGAGGAAGCGCTCGCCCTGGTTGTTGACGAGAATGCCGAGGGGGTAGGAGTGCTTCTGGAAGCCGTCACCCACGGCGAGGTCGCCGTACTCCGGTGCGTTCAGATCCCAGGCCACGGCATGACAGCCGGACCAGTGCCCGCGGGCGGCCGCACCCGCGTCCATTGCCATCTGGATGCCGTCCCCGGTGTTAAAGCGGGTGCCACGCACCCGGGCCAGATCCCAGCCGGGACCAAGATAGCGGGCCCGCCAGGTGGGACTTGATTCAAAACCACCGCAGGCGAGGATCACGGCCTCGGCGTGGTAGTCGTCCGGTCCAGCGGCCGATTCCGTGCGCACGCCTGTTGCTCGCCCGGCTGCCATGATGAGCTCGGTGGCGCGCACCCCGTAGCGGATGACCACGCCGCGTTTCTGCGCAATCTCAGTGAGAGAGTCGACGAGTCCCGGTCCGCCGCCCCAGGCCTCCACGGTGAGGCCGCCCCAGAAGCGTACCTTGCCCTCCACCTCGTAGGACTGGCGGCCGTAGAGGGGCAGGAAACGCACCCCTTCCCCCCGCATCCAGCGCAGCGTCTCGAAACTCTGCTCGACGAGCACCTCTGCCAGGGCCGGATCGATGCGGTAGTGGGTAACGCGCCCAAGATCGTCGTAGAACTGATCGCTTGTGTAGGCGCCAAAGTCCGTGCGCTCGAGTTCTCCCGGCGTCAGTTCCGGCATCAGTTTGAGCAGATCGTCCACGCCGTTGTAAACCACGCGCATGGCGCCTGCCGTGAAGCGTGAATTGCCGCCGCGGAGGTCTTCCGGCGCGCGCTCGAGGAGCGTGACGCGGGCGCCTTCAGCGGCCGCGCTGATGGCAGCGCAGAGCGCGGCGTTGCCGCCGCCAACAACGATCACCTGTGGTCTTGTCAATTTGCCCCGACTCCCAGGACCCCTTAGGCTGCAAGAGCCTAGCACAGCCCGGCGATCACCTCGGGCCGGCGAGCCGCAGGGGAAGGGGTTCGCGATCTACATGCAGGGAACGTCCATCGGGGGGTGGCGGGAAAATGCAGATTCCAGCGAAAGCGTTCGCCATGGTGCAAACGGATGTCCGGGTGCTTGAGCCGCGCGACCTGCCGGTGCCGGATATTGATGCCGATTCGGCGCTGCTGAAACTCGAAGCCTGCGGTATCTGCGGGAGCGACTACGAGCAGTTCGAAGGCATGCTGCGGACACCGGTCCCGGTGGTACCAGGCCATGAACCGCTTGGCGTAATCGCCAGGATCGGCGATCGGGCGGCCGCCCGCGGGGGTGTGGACGTCGGCGACCGGGTCGCGGTGGAAACCATGATCTCCTGTCGACACTGCAGCCACTGCCTGAGCGGCAGCTATCATCTCTGCGACGAGCGGCGCATCTACTCTTACATCCCGACCACGGAAGCTCCCGGGCTCTGGGGCGGCTACGCGCAATACATGTATCTGCACCCGAACTCCGTGGTGCACCGGGTGTCACCGGAGCTGCCGGCTGCCCTGGCCGTCATGTTCAATCCCCTCGGCGCTGGCTTCCGCTGGGCCGTGGAGATGCCGCACACGCAGCCGGGCGACACGGTGGTGATTCTGGGGCCGGGCCAGCGCGGTCTCGCGAGCGTCATTGCCTGTCGGGAAGTTGGCGCTGGAAAAATCATCGTCACTGGTCTCGAGGCCGACGAAGACAAACTGGCACTGGCGCGGGTCTTTGGCGCCGACCACACCATTGATGTCGATAACGAGAACGCCGTGCATCGTGTGAAAGAGCTGACTAACGGCCGCGGGGCCGACGTGGTCGTGGACGTCAGCGCTTACGCAACGCAGCCGGTGGTCGATGCGATGTCCATGGTGCGCACTGGCGGCACCGTGGTGCTCGCCGGTGTGAAAGGGTTCAAGGCCGTGGAAGGGCTTGTTTCTGACCTCATTGTTATGAAAGAGATCAACATCCGCGGTGCCATCGGCGTGACCTCGAGCGGCTACCGGGCAGCGATCCGTGTTCTCGAACGCGGTGATTCACCGATCGGGCAAATGCATACGCACGATTTCACCTTAAGCGATGCGGAGCTTGCGATCCGGACGCTGGCGCGAGAGGTTCCGGACGACGAATCCATTCACTCCTGCCTGATTCCCGAATTCTAAGAACGAGCGAGAATCCCATGAAGTACGGCCTCATCCTCCAGGCCCCGACAATCCAGGGGCAGATTGACACGGCGAAGCGGGCGGAAGCCGCCGGCTTCGAATCAGTCTGGACCACGGAGTTCTTTAACGCCCATGGGCTGGTCCGCCTCGCCGCGGTCGCCACAGCCACGGAGCGGGTAAAGCTCGGCACGGCCATCGCCTATGCCTTCATGCGCACGCCCATGCTCGCGGCCTCCGCGGCCATGGATATCGACGAGCTTTCCGGCGGGCGCATGGTCCTTGGCCTTGGCAGCGGCACCGAGCGTATGAACCGCGAGTGGTATTCCATGCCCTTCGATGACCCACCGGCACCGCGCATCAAGGACGCCATCGGTCTGATCCGTGCGGCCTTTGCAGCCAGAGAGGGCGGCGGCCTCACCTATGAAGGCCCCTACTACCAGGTGAAAATTCCCGCCTTTGCGCGACCTCGAACGGCTCGGGACAGCGTCCCCGTCTGCCTTGCTGCGGTGAATAAGGGCATGATCCGAGCGGCGGGTGCGGTGGCCGACGGTCTTATCGGGCACCCCGTATTCACCCGTAAGTACATCCGTGAGTCCGTGCTGCCGGTTCTCGACGGCACTCAGTGCGAGATGCTGCCTTACGTGGTCACGTCCGTCGCCGACTCCACGGAACAGGCGCGGAATGAGGCCCGGGGTCAGATCGCCTTCTACTACACAACGCGTCTCTATCACTCGATCCTCGAACCGCACGGCTGGAAAGCGCAGGGCGAGGCCATCGCGTCGGCCTTCAAGGCCGGTGACTATGCGTCCATGGCGGCGGCGGTGACCGATGAGATGATTGATGAGATTGCGATCGCCGGTACCCCGGATGAAGTTCGCGATCAGCTTAAGGCCTGGGAAGGCCTTGCTGAGCACGTGATCCTATACAGTCCAAGCGTTGGTCTGCGTGGTGGGCGGGTGCAGGAGAATCTGGATGCGATCATCGATACCTTCGCCAACTGATTTATGATGGAGTCATGAGCACAGCAAAGAAAGCAGTTCCCTTCGACGAGCGTATTGCCGAAGGCTTTATGAAAGCACCCCGAGGCTCGGGTGGTGGACTCACGGAGTTTCTCGGTTTCGAGATCACGGCAGCCGAACCAGGCACCATGACCGGACGTTTTGAAGTCCGCGAGGAACTGCTTACGCCCATGGGCAACATGCACGGCGGGGTGCTTTCCGCCTTTTGCGATCACATGCTTGGCTGTGTGTGCTATCCGGCCATGAAGAAAGGCCAATGGGCGGCTACCACGGAGTTCAAGATCAATCTGACCGCGCCCGTTACTACCGGTGCCGTGGAAGCACGCGCCGAGATTGTGAACCTGTCCCGCACTCAGGCGGTGGTTCGTATCGACGTCGAAAACGAAGGGCGTCTTGCAGCGACGGCTCAGGGCACCGTTACGATCCGGGATCCGCGCTGATGAGGCGCCAGCACCGACCGGCGCGGTATTTTGCCGTTGTTTCTCTCATTGCCCTTGGACTCACAGGCTGCGGTGGCGTGCCGCTTGCGCCAACGGCGCCGAGTGGTTTTGATCTGAGCGGCGTCTGGGTGATCGATGAGGAAACCACCCTCGGCCCCGGAGAGGGCCGAAGCCTCCGGTCCGGCTTTATGATCCAGGACTTTCCACTCCTTGCGGCGCGGCAGATGCGCATCGAACAGGACGCCCGCTCCATGGGCATCGAATACGAACGCGGATCTTATCGGGACGTGTCCTGGGGGGAACGTCGCCGTGGCATCTGGGAGGTGCGGGCCGGCTGGCACGAAGGCGTCCTGCACATCTACTCAGAAGCGCCGGACACTTCCGCCAGCGAACTCTGGAGCCTGAGCGAAAACGGTGACCGCCTCGAAATCAACATCGAGGTCCGCAGCAACCGGGAGCAGAGCTTCCGCCGCGTCTTCCGGCGCCGCTCCGTTATCTGAGGGAGCGGAGCGTCAGGGCCCGGCCGCGGCTTCGTCCAGGCGGCGCAGAGATTCCTCCGCCAGCACTCGCCAGATGTCGGCCACCGCCCAGTTGCGGGCGTTGGTCAGGTAGCGGCGGGCGCGCGTATCGCCGGTGAGGCGATAGGACTCGCCGATAAAGTAATTCACAACCGGTGCCCAGGGTGCCCGCTGATAGGCCACCTTCAGGTAATTGGCCGCGTCACCGGGCTGTCCGCGATAAAGATAGGAGAGTCCCAGACCAAGAACGGCGTCATAGCGTCTTGGATCCTGACGGAGGGCCTGCCGATACAGCCCGGCTGCCTTCAGCCAGCGCTCCGGGCAGTCGTCCTGCGGATCGAAGATGCAGTTTCCAGCGGACAGGTCAGCGCTCATGATAAGGGCCCCTGCATGACCCGGCGCCGCAGCCAGAGCCCGCTCCACGTAGCTTTCGCTCTCGGCCCGCTGTTCTTCCAGGCGTTCTATCCGAGCCTGGGCGACAAAGAGGTCGGCCGTCTGTTGGCTTGCGTTGGTCTCAGCGTTTTCGGAAACCTCAGCTCCGGAAACCTCAGCTTCTGAAACCTTAGAGAGATGCGGCGCCAGCAGCTCCCGCGCGCGGGACGGATTCTGCGTGGCGATGGCTTCCGCCAGGGCGAGATCCCGTTCGCTATCCTCGAGGCAGCGGAAGCGGCGCTCAACTGCGGGCGCAGGACCGACAGCAACACTCCGAGCCTTTGACCGCTGCAGATGACGCTCCAGTTCCCGCAGAAGGGCCCGTTCGCTGACGCCGAGGTGGGCTGGGAGAGACAGGGAACGATCGGCAAGGTAGATCTCGAGGGTCGAGCCCGCGACCGGCGCCCCCTCGAGCACGCCGAAGTAGAGGTAATCGGCAATGAGCCAGGACCAGTCGTAGAAGGCCTCGATCTGATTGCTTGGGAGTTCGTCCAACAGGGCCAAGGATAGCGTGCGGTTCAGGCTTCGGCGGGGGTTTGCGGTCGCCGCATCGCGGGAGAGCAGCGCCGACAGCCGCGACGGCAGGACCTCAAACCGCGCGCTGTCGGCATTGAGCGTGGCTTTGCCAAGGAGCGACGCCAGACCTTCATCAAACCAGAGCGGCAGACTTGCCCCGTCGCGATTGCGCAGCAGGAAGTGCACATACTCGTGCTGCGCCGTTTCCGTGAGGTCCCCACGGATAGGACCAATGAGCAGGCGGTTGGTCTGCAGCGAAGGCTGCATGAGGCCGGCGAAAGACCGCTTACCCGTCAAGCGCACGAAGTCGCCGCGGCGGCTGAACACGATCACCGGCAGCGCATCACCGCGGACCAGCGGGGTGCCTGGCAGGAACGGCTCGGCAATGCGCTCGAGGCGCAGCAGGTTGTCCAGCAGAGCCGCCTGTGCCGCTTCATCCAGATCGCTCGTCAACACAAAACGATCGCTCCGGGTTTCGCACCAGCTACTTGCGGCTGCGGAGGCCGGGTTGCCTAGGGCGGTGATGCCCAGGCAGAAACTGAGTGCGCAAGTCAGGGACTGTCGAACAAGCCGATATCCAGTCTCCGGAGGCCGGGGTATGCTCGCCTGGAGTTTTGCGAGGAACGAAGCAGAGTGCTTAGCGAGTGGAGGGGGGTGAGACAGCAGGAGCTGCAGCGCTGCGGACGCAGGCGCAGCTTTCTGCCGGGCCTGGTGCGTGAGCTGGTGGCGACGGTTGTCGCGACCAGCGTGATGATGGCTGCCGCCCTGACGTCGGCAACGGCTGCTGAACCTGCACCGGCGGAGGCAACAACCGTTGTCACGGGACTGCCGGCCGTCTTCTGTGCCGCGGAACAGACCGGCGGCTTCCATGACTACCCGGGCGACGGTGAGAGCTATGAACCGGCGCTCTTTCATCCGCAGTCTTTCCAGCTCGAAGAGAACATTGTGCTAATGATGAATCTTGCCGGCGGGGAAGGAAACGGAACCGGCACCGTTGATCTTTATCTCACCATGAGCCAAACTCTACCTGCCACAGAAGAGGCGCCGGAAACCGTGGAGACCTCCGAGCTCGAATGCCGGCAGGTGCGCGGCGCCGATCAGAGCTACGGCTACAGCTGTGTAAACGTACCTCCCTCAGAGATGATCCTCATCAATGCCCAGACGTTGCGCTATCCGCGTACGGCCGTGGGGGGCTGGACCTTTGCCGGCGCCACGGAGGCGCTGAACGGTGATTCTATCTTTGTGGAGTACGG
>JBCDDI010000019.1:0-15451 GCA_039180365.1 Pseudomonadota bacterium | reverse complement strand
TTCGAAGGCGTGATCCCGAACATGGAGCGCCGCTACCACGAGACAGACTCGACCATGGTCCGGGAAAACCTGCAGAAGTACCTGCGGGTGCGGGACTGCCCGGAATGTGGCGGCACCCGGCTGAACAAGGCCGCACGCCATGTGTTCATCGACGGCGTTACGCTGCCAGCCATCACCTCCGGCTCCGTCGAGGGCTCCCTCGACTACTTCAAAGGTCTGAAGCTGACGGGCCGCCGCGGCGAAATCGCCGACAAAATCCTCAAGGAGATCCGCGCCCGGCTGCAGTTCCTCGTGGACGTCGGGCTCAACTATCTCACGCTGGATCGCAGCGCCGACACGCTCTCCGGGGGCGAAGCGCAGCGCATCCGACTCGCCAGCCAGATCGGCGCCGGCCTTGTCGGTGTGATGTACATTCTCGACGAGCCGAGCATCGGCCTGCACCAGCGGGACAACGAGCGACTGCTGCGGACGCTCACGCACCTGCGGGATCTCGGCAATACGGTGCTGGTGGTAGAACACGACGAGGAAGCGATTCGCACGGCCGACCATGTGGTCGACATCGGTCCCGGCGCCGGTGTACACGGCGGCGAAATTGTCGCCGCCGGGACCATGGAGAAGATCCTGAAGAGCCGGAAATCGCTCACAGGTCAGTATCTTTCCGGGAAAAAGCAGATCGAAGTACCAGCCACGCGCACCCCCTACGACCCGGAGAAGGTCATCCGCCTGCTCGGGGCAACCGGGAACAACCTGCAGAACCTGAGCGTCGACGTACCCTGCGGCCTCTTCACCTGCATTACCGGCGTATCCGGCTCCGGCAAGTCGACGCTCATTAATCACACGCTCTATCCGGTAAGCGCCACGGAGCTGAATAAGGCGAGCACCTTAACGGCGGCAGACCACGAAGGCATCGAAGGCCTCGAACACCTCGACAAGGTGGTCGACATCGACCAGAGCCCCATCGGCCGCACGCCGCGCTCGAACCCGGCCACCTACACGGGCCTCTTCACGCCGATCCGCGAACTGTTCGCGCAGACTCAGGAAGCCCGGGCCCGCGGCTACAAGCCCGGCCGCTTCAGCTTCAACGTTAAAGGCGGCCGCTGCGAGGCCTGCCAGGGCGACGGCGTGATCAAGGTGGAAATGCACTTTCTGCCGGACATCTACGTGCCCTGCGACGTCTGCAAGGGTAAACGCTACACCCGGGAGACCCTCGAGGTTAAGTACAAGGGTAAGAACATCCACGAGGTCCTCGACATGACCGTGGAAGACGCCCGCGAGTTCTTCGATGCCGTCCCGATGCTGAACCGCAAGCTGCAGACGCTCATGGACGTGGGCCTTTCCTACATCCGTCTCGGCCAGAGTGCGACCACGCTCTCCGGCGGCGAGGCTCAGCGCGTGAAACTCTCCCGGGAGCTTTCGAAGCGGGACACGGGGCAGACGCTCTATATCCTCGACGAGCCCACCACAGGCCTGCACTTCCACGACATTGCGCAGCTGCTCGACGTGCTGCACCGGCTTCGCGACCACGGCAACACCGTGGTGGTCATTGAACACAACCTGGACGTTATCAAGACGGCAGACTGGATCATCGACCTGGGCCCCGAAGGCGGTTCAGGCGGCGGTCAGATTGTTGCGGTGGGGACACCGGAAGAGCTGGTGAAGAAGCGGAAGTCGCACACCGGCAAGTTTCTGAAGCCGCTGCTCGCCTGAACCAGCAAGTCAGCAACGCCTGAAGATTGGAAACGGTATATGAACGTCGGTATCTACATCTACGACGAAGCCGAGGTGCTGGATTTCTCCGGCCCCTTTGAGGTTTTCTCCACCGCCAGCAGAGTCGCCGAGGCATCAGAGCCGTTTTCTGTATTCCTGATCGCCGAGGAGCAACGCATCGTCAGGGCGCGGGGTGGTTATCTGGTGCAGCCGCACTACAGCATTGATGACCATCCGACCGTCGATCTGTTGATCGTGGTCGGCGGCGTACATCTCGAGGAAATGAAGAATCAACGCGCGCTCGCATGGATCGCGCAACAGGCGAAGCAGGCAGGTCTGGTTGCTTCCGTATGCACGGGCGCCTTCCTCCTCGCCGAAGCCGGCGTCCTCACCGCACAGCGGGTGACTACCCACTGGGAGGACATTCCCGATCTGCGAACGGATTATCCGGATCTCAGTGTCGTGGAGGATCAGCGTTGGGTGGATGACGGCGAGATTGTCACCTCCGGCGGAATTTCCGCGGGCATCGACATGAGCCTCTATCTGGTCAGCCGCCTTGAGAGCCTTACCCTCGCAGAGAAAACCGCACGGCAGATGGAATACGACTGGGTCAGGCGCTGACCGCTAACCATCACCACGAATCATGGCAAGCAGCTCCTGCAGCTTTTCTTCCATGAGGGTCTGGTTGCCCCGGGACTCAACGTTCAAACGCAGGACCGGTTCCGTATTGGACATTCGCAGGTTGAAGCGCCAGCCATCGAAGGTCATGGATAGCCCGTCAATCCGACTTATCTGATCCGCCTGTTCCTCATAGCGGCGTTCCACCGCGGCAATAAGCGCAGCCGGATCTTCGACAACCGAGTTGATCTCGCCACTACAGGGAAAGCGAGCCTGCCGATCGGCGACCAGCTCAGCCAGAGACATGCCGCTCGCGCAGATCAGCTGTGAAACGAGCAACCAGGGAATCATTCCAGAGTCGCAATATGCGAAGTCGCGAAAGTAGTGATGGGCGCTCATCTCTCCGCCGTAGAGGGCATTTTCGCTCCGCATGCGCTCCTTGATGAAGGCGTGTCCTGTCTTCGATTCGACGGGCACCCCGCCCATAGCTTCCACAATGTCCACGGTGTTCCAGGTGAGCCTCGGATCGTGAACGATCTTTTCACCCGGGTGATCTTTCAGAAAGGCTTCCGCCAGCAGGCCGACAATGTAGTAGCCCTCAATGAACGAACCCTCCGCATCGAAGAGAAAACACCGATCAAAATCACCATCCCAGGCGATCCCCATATCCGCCCTGCCGCGCTGAACGGCCTCGATGGTGGGTGCACGATTCTCTTCCAGCAGCGGATTCGGCACCCCATTCGGGAAGTGGCCGTCAGGTTCATGATGCACGCGCACGAACTCAAAGGGCAGATGTTCAGCAAGCGCGTCGATCACTGCACCGGCACCGCCGTTACCCGCATTCACGACCAGCTTCAGCGGCTTGAGCTTCTCGCGATCAACGTAGGTCAACAGGTGCTCAACATAGGCAGGCCGGGCATCGATAAGCTCGTAGCTTCCCCGCACCACTGCATCGTCGAAACGGCCCGCCTCAACGAGCGCCTGAATCTCGTGTAAGCCGCTATCCCCACTCACGGGTTTGGCATCGCGGCGCACGAGCTTCATGCCGTTGTAGTCCATGGGATTGTGGCTTGCGGTGACCACAATTCCACCATCGACGTCCAGACTGCTGGCCGCGAAATAGATCTCCTCGGTGCCGCACTGACCGACATCCAATACGTCCGCACCGGCGGCTCGCAGCCCATCGCTGAGCGCTGCCGCAAGGCGCGGACTGCTGAGACGGATGTCATGTCCAATCGCTACGCGGCGCGCGCCCTCCACTTCGACAAAGGCACGGCCGATACGGGCGGCGATGTCTTCGTTCAGTTCATCTGGCACACGACCGCGGATGTCGTAGGCTTTAAAGCAGGTCAGTTGAGACATAGAGGGTCAAACCCAGGTCAGTGATTCAGGAGATCCCAGCCTAACTGATGAGTTTGCGCTAATAGTGAAGTTTAGTGAGTACTCGGCCGATGCCTCGCCCCATCCCCTTCAGACCGCACCGTCCTTAAGTTGCGTCACCGCGTAATCCACCGCGCGGGCGGTTAACGCCATGTAGGTAATGGAGGGGTTCACGCAGGAGGACGACGTCATGGCGGCACCGTCGGTGACGAAAAGATTCGGCACTTCGTGAGCCTGATTGAAGGCGTTCAACACAGAGTCAGCAGGATCCCGACCCATACGCGCCGTGCCCATCTCATGGATGGCTGAACCACCCACTTTTTCAGCGTTATAGGTGCTGATCTCCTTGGCACCTGCAGCAGCGAGCATCTCCCGGGCATCAAGCTGAATCTGTTCAATGATCGCGAGCTCATTTTCCGACCAGCGGAAATCGAAACTCACCAAAGGGATACCGTAGCGATCAACCTTAGCAGGATGCAGCGTCATGCGGTTCTCAGCATTCGGCAGACACTCGCCGAAGCCGCCGATACTCATGATCCACGGCCCAGGCTCGCGCAGCGATGCTTTGAACTCGGCGCCGAAGCCCGGGGTGAGTCGCGCCATGCTCTGCCAGCCGAGGCGCGACGCCGAACCCTGATATCCATAGCCGCGCAGGAACGGCAGCTCCTCATCGTCACGTAGATTTCGATAGCGGGGTATGTAGATGCCGTTTGGCCGCGATCCACGGGGATAAAAGTCTTCGTAGCCGGCAAAGATGCCCCGGGCCCCGGCGCCGTAGGTGTGGTCCATGAGATAGCGCCCGAGCGCACCGCTGCCGTTAGCGAGCCCATTCGGGTGCGCTTCGCTCTTTGAATTCAGGAGGATCTGCGCGCTGCCGATCGCGGAGGCGCAGAGAAAGATGAGCTTGCCCCGGACCGTGCGCCGCGCGCCGCTTAGTGTATCGATGACCTGCACAGCGCGTACGCGACCGGTTGCCGGGTCGTGCTCAAGGCTCGCCACCACCGCATTGGCTTCGAGGGTGAGGTTGCCGGTGGCTTCCGCCGCGGGCAGCGTCGACGACTGGCTCGAGAAGTAGGCGCCGACGGAGCACCCGCGATGGCAGGGACCGCAGTAGTGGCATACGCCGCGGTTCGAACCCGGCAGTGGCTGCGTAAGCACGGCCGTGCGGCCGATTGTCATCGTGCGTTCCGGGAAGTTTGCTTCGATCTGCTCACGCACGTGCCGTTCGAGCACGTTCATGGCCATGGGCGCCAGAAACTCACCGTCCGGCAGCTGCGGTAGACCTTCTTGAGCGCCGCTCACGCCGATAAAGCGCTCCACGTGACTGTACCAGGGAGCGATGTCCGCATAGCGAATGGGCCAGTCGATGCCGTGGCCGTCTTTCAGATTGGCCTCGAAATCCAGATCGCTCCAGCGATAAACCTGGCGCGCCCAGAGTAGCGATCGACCGCCAACAACGCCGGCCCGGAGCCACTCAAAGGGCTTGTCCGGATCATAGTCGTAGGGGTTCTCAGCGTCGTTGTTCCAGAAATGCCGCGTGGTTTCGCTGAAGGCATAGCTCGTTCTCTGGATCTCGTACTGATCCTGGTAGAGATCCCTGAGCGGCAAACCGCGATACGGCGTTTTCCAGGCCGGCTGATGTTCACCGACGTAGCCAGCCCCATGCTCGAGGGGCCTGCCGCGCTCCAGCACCAGTGTTTTCAGACCGCGCTCGGTCAGCTCTTTCGCAGCCCAGCCGCCGCTGATGCCCGAGCCGACCACAATCGCATCAAATTCAGCATCCTGTGCGCTCATGGGTTGATCCACCGGTGTGCCTGCCAACTCATCAGCGCACCCACTGTCTGCTCTCCGTATCCCAACGCGCGTCACCGTCGTAGTGGCCGGGCACCGGCTGATAATCGAGCTCCGTGCGGGCCGCGAGTTCCGAGGTGTAGTAGCCGAGGACCGTTAACTCCTTCAGCTTCTGATAAAAAGGCACGTCCCCGGCAGCACCCGGCGGAACCCGCATCGTGCTTCCGGGCGCCCCTTCGCTCGGCGGCTCCATCTCTGTCAGCAGGATGCTTTGCTGCTCAGCATCGAGCGCCAGAAATCCCGTTCCCCAGTGTCGCTCCGCCCCTGCTTCCAGTTCCGCAAGCCCATCAAGGAAGATCTGTTGCTCCGCCTGGGTGTACCAGTCAACGACAATCTGATGGATGAACGACGGTACCCCGGCCTCGATGGCACCCGGGGTATCCGTGCTGGGAATGATCAGTTCTGCCAGCGTGCTGATGAGTTCCAGCTGCTCAGCGGCAAGGGTCCCGGACACGGGGGGCGCCGACAGATCGGCACCCGACTCAAAGGCTCGCTGACAGGAGGGTGAAAGCACCAGACCGGCCCCGAGGCCAAGGGTTTTCAGCAGATCGCGCCGCCTGTGATCCATCAACTCATGTTCCTCAACTGCCCCGAGCCTCTGCGCTCTCAACGCTCAAGTTAACCGGCTGATAGCCGCCACGGCGATGATCGCGCCACCAGATCAGGCCGAAAACGGGCAACAGCAGCACGGGAATAACGGCCACCGCCTGGAAAGATTCTACCGAAGCCACCCGCATGACCTCAGCGAGCTCCGCCTCCGTGAGCCCGCCAAAAGCTTCCACACCCCCCGCCGCTTCGAGCTTGGCACGATCGAAGATTGCGCCGATCCAGGGCAGCACAAACTGCACGGCGAGCCCGCCGGCAAAACCCATGAGGCCGAGGAAGAAGGCGCCGCCGCGGGGATAGCGCTCGGATACGGACGCCAGCATGGTGGGATACATGTAGCACACGCCAATCCCCCAGAGGGTTGCGGCGGCAAAAGCCGGCAGCGGCGACTCAGCCAGCGACAGCGCATAGAGCCCGAGGGCCGCGAACAGGCTGCCGAAGAACAGCAGCCCCACCGGCGACACACGTTCGGCGATGGGTCCGGCAAAGTGACGCATAACGAACATCAGTGCGCTCACATAAACGAGCAGGATGATGCCCTGCATGCCGACAACGTTAGAGAGGGTGATATCGACCCACTGGCCCGGGGCAAGCTCGGAGGTGGCCGTGAGCATCATGCAGAAAAACCAGAGCAGGAAGCCCGGAGAACGGCCAATTTCGCGGAACATATCCGTATAGCTGATCCCTGCCGCCACCCGTTCCGTCACGGGAAACTCTGCGCCGCGAATGAGAAACAGGAGCAGAAAAGCCGGCCCGATGAGGAGCGCGAGATTCAGCTCCCAGGGAAGACCGAGGGCGCCGAGGAGCAGCCCCAGGAGACCACCAGCGACGATGCCCGCCGGCCACCAGGCATGAAGGATGTTCAGCCGATGGGTTTTCTCTTCCGGATAGAGGGCGGCGACCAGGGGATTGGTACCGGCTTCCACTGCGCCCCAGCCAAGACCGGTGAGCAACAGGCCGCCATAAACCAGCCAGTAGCTCTCCCAGCTGGCCCCGAGGAAGGAGGCGCCAAGCACCATAAGGCTGCCGGCCAGATAGCCGAAGCCGGCAAAGTTCAACATCCAGCGCATACCAAGCCGGTCGAGCAGGGCGCTGCCAAAGAGCAGGGTCAAGGCAAAGCCGATGAAGGTGGCGGCGATCACCTCGCCCACCATGGCCGCAGACCGGGCCAGATCCAGGGCATCAAAGAGATCGCTCTGCAGGTCCGCAGCGATATTCGCGCGCACGGCGAAGCCAAGGCCGATCATGAAGATGGCGAGATTGGAAAGCACGAAAAGGCGACGGCGCATCAGCACACCGTCAGAAAGCGTTTCAGCCAACTGTGCGGATTCCCCCCGAAGACGGGAAGAATTCTATGCTGGAGGGGCCGGTGATTGCTAACGGACCGGAAGGTGAGCGCCAGAGCGGAAACCGGCGATCAGAACGAAAAACGCCCGAAGCGGAAACCGGTTCGGGCGTCAAGGACGGCGGGCAGCGCTTACTTCTGCTCTTCCGTCTCCTCTACGGTCTCTTCGGCCTCTGCGTAGTCGAGGTCGTCGTCTTCTTCCACGCGAGGGCGGTCAACCAGCTCAATGTACGCCATGGGTGCCGCATCTCCGGCGCGGAAACCGCACTTGAGGATACGCGTGTAGCCCCCCGGGCGATCTGCGTAGCGCGGGCCAATCTCGCTGAAGAGCTTGCCGACGGCAGCCTTATCGCGGGTACGGGCGAAGGCCAGGCGGCGATTCGCCACGGAGTCGGTCTTGGCGAGGGTGATCAGAGGTTCTGCCACACGCCGGAGCTCTTTGGCCTTCGGCAACGTGGTTTTGATCACCTCGTGCTCAATGAGCGACGCCGCCATGTTCTTGAACATCGCCTGGCGATGGGAACTGGTCCGGTTCAGGTGTCGTCCACTCTTACGATGACGCATGTCTCTTTACTCTTTTCGTTCTCTAGTTACTTCTCGACCGAACTTCCGTTCGCGGTCTCTCGCTTCAGCAGCAGACTCAGTCGTCAGCACGCAGGCTTGCGGGCGGCCAGTTCTCCAGACGCATACCGAGAGACAGCCCACGGGAAGCCAGCACATCCTTAATCTCAGTGAGCGACTTCTTGCCGAGATTCGGCGTCTTCAGCAGCTCAACTTCCGTGCGCTGAATCAGATCACCGATGTAGTAAATGTTCTCAGCCTTCAGACAGTTCGCCGAGCGTACCGTCAGCTCCAGATCGTCCACGGGACGGATCAGGATCGGGTCGATTTCGTCTTCCTTCTCCTCAACAACGGTCTCTTCACCGCTTTCGAGGTCCACAAACACCGCCAGCTGCTGCTGAAGGATGGTTGCGGCACGACGGATGGCATCTTCCGGATCGATGGTGCCATTCGTTTCAAGATCGAGGATCAGCTTGTCGAGGTCCGTACGCTGCTCCACCCGGGCGCTTTCCACGCTGTAGGAAACGCGGCGCATGGGGCTGTAGGTGGCGTCGAGACGCAGCACGCCGATCGGCCGGCTTTCCTCTTCGTCTTCCTCGATGTTGTCCACGGGCTGATAGCCACGACCGCGGGTTACCCGAGCTTCGATGCGAATCGCGCCATTGTCGTTCAGGGTGCAGATGACGTGATCCGGGTTAGCAATTTCAACGTCCTGCGTGAGCTGGAAATCGCCGGCTGTGACCTGACCACCGCCTTCTTTCGCAAGGCTGATAATGGCTTCGTCCTGATTGTGCAGAACGGCCGCAATGCCTTTCAGGTTCAGCAGGATGTCGATGACGTCCTCCTGAACTCCTTCGATGGTGCTGTACTCGTGGAGCACACCGTCGATCTGTACCTCGGTGATTGCGCAGCCGGGCATGGACGACAGCAGAATGCGACGCAGGGTGTTGCCGAGCGTGTGTCCGAAGCCGCGCTCGAGGGGCTCGAGAGTGACCCGGGCACGCGTCTTCGCCATCTCCTGGATGTCGATGTTGCGCGGGGTCAGGAATTCTGTAACGGACTGGGCCATGTAGTTCATTCTCCTTGAGCCTGCTTACTTGGAGTACAGCTCGACAATGAGGTTTTCGTTGATCTCTGAGGGCAGTTCCTCGCGATCGGGATGGCGGCGGAAAACACCTTCCATCTTCGTCGCATCGACCTCTACCCACTCGACCGGTGCACGCTGGCTGGCGACCTGCAGGGCCGCCTGAATGCGCAGCTGGCCACGAGATTTCTCCGCCACCGCTACCGTGTCATCCGGGGTCACCTGATAAGACGCAATGTTTACCGGCTGCCCGTTCACCACAATCGCCTTGTGCGAGACCAGTTGACGTGCCTCGGAACGCGTGGAGCCGAAGCCCATGCGATAAACGACGTTGTCGAGACGCGACTCGAGGAGCTTCAGCAGGTTGTAGCCCGTGGCTCCCTTCTGCCGATCCGCTTTCTTGTAGTAATTGCGGAACTGCTTCTCGAGAACACCATAGATGCGACGCACTTTCTGCTTTTCACGAAGCTGAACCGCGTAGTCCGACAGGCGCGTACGACGCTGACCGTGGACCCCCGGCGGGTTGTCGATCTTGCATTTCGAGTCGATGGGGCGCACGCCGCTCTTGTGGTACAGATCCGTACCCTCGCGGCGAGCGAGCTTGAGTTTGGGTCCAATGTAGCGGGCCATTCCCTACCTCTTCTTGCTTTGCTGGCGCTGCGTTAAACGCGGCGCTTCTTCGGCGGACGACAACCGTTATGCGGGATCGGCGTCACGTCGGAGATGCTGTTGATCTTGAGACCGGCGGCGTTGAGCGCGCGAACCGCGGATTCGCGACCGGGGCCGGGGCCTTTCACGAGGACGTCCACGCTTTTCATGCCGTTCTCGACCGCAACGGTGGATGCCCGCTCACAGGCGACCTGCGCTGCGAAGGGCGTGCTCTTCCGACTGCCGCGGAACCCTGAGCCACCGCTCGTGGCCCAGCAGACCGCATTACCCTGGCGGTCAGTGATCGTGATGATCGTGTTGTTGAAGGAAGCGTGGATGTGGGCTACGCCATCTACCACGACTCTCTTGGCGCCCTTCTTTTCTGCCATTCTCTTTACCTTTCGGACACGCTCAGCGTCTGTTCACTTGCCGTTACTAAGACGCTTCAGAGCTGATATGCCGTTCGTTAGTGATTCCTTAGCGAGTTCTATTTGCGGATCGGGCGACGGGGTCCCTTGCGGGTCCGTGCGTTCGTCCGGGTGCGCTGCCCGTGCACCGGCAGGCTGCGGCGATGGCGGATCCCGCGGTAACAACCGAGGTCCATGAGCCGCTTGATCGACATGTTCTTTTCCCGCCGCAGGTCGCCCTCAACCGTCATGGCCGAGATCTGAGCACGGATTGCGTCCAGCTTGTCCTCGCCGAGATCCTGGATCTTCGTGCTCGGGTTGACGCCAACGGTCTCGCAGATCTTCGCCGCGGTGGTGCGACCGATTCCGTAGATGTAGGTCAGCGAAATACCCGCGTGCTTGTTGTCTGGGATGTTGATACCGGCAATACGTGCCATGCGCTTACGCTCCTAGTTACTCTTCTCGGCGCCGGGTCTCAGCCCTGACGCTGCTTGTGCCGGGGCTCTGCACTGCAGATAACCCGCACAACACCGTTCCGCTTAATGATCTTGCAGTTACGGCAGATCTTTTTTACTGATGCTCTGACTTTCATCGTTCCTACCTCTTACCCCGCCGCTCAGCGAACGCGGGCATTGCGGCCGTAGCCTTTCAGATTCGATTTTTCCATGAGCTTGGCGTACTGGCTGGACATGAGGTGCGACTGCACCTGCGACATGAAGTCCATGGCCACCACGACAACAATGAGCAGCGCCGTGCCGCCAAGCTGGAAGGTGATGTTGAAGGCGACGATCATGAATTCCGGCAGCAGACACACGGCGGTGACATAAAGGGAGCCGAAGACCGTGAGCCGGGTAATAACGTCGTCGATGTACTTGGCCGTCTGCTGCCCCGGACGGATGCCCGGTACATAGGCGCCCTGGCGCTTCAGATTGTCGGCCACGTCCTTCGGATCAAACATGATGGCCGTGTAGAAGAAGCTGAAGAAAATGATGCCGCCGGCAAACATCAGGATGTACAGCGGCTGACCGGGAGACAGCACAAGTGCAATCTGCTGGAGCCAGTCCATGCCTGGAGAGTTGCCGAACCATTGCGCAATAGACGCGGGCGCGAGCAGCAGGCTCGATGCGAAGATCGCCGGAATTACGCCGGCCATATTGATCTTCAGGGGCAGGTGCGAGGCCTGACCCTGGAATACGCGGCGACCCTGCTGGCGCTTGGCGTAGTTCACGGTGATACGTCGTTGAGCGCGCTCCACGTAAACGACGATGCCGACGATGACAATGGCGAGCGCACCAATCACCAGCAGGGCGATGATGTTGATGTCGTCCTGCCGCGCCGCCTCGAAGGACTGGCCAATCGCCGACGGGAAGCCGGAGACAATGCCCGCGAAGATGATGAGTGAGATGCCATTGCCCACCCCACGCTCGGTGATCTGCTCGCCCAGCCACATCATGAACAGCGCGCCGGTGACGAGCGTTGTGGTAGCAACAAACAGGAAGCCGAAGCCGGGGGCAAAGGCGAGACCCTGGTTAGCCAGGGTGACAGACAGGGACGTGCCCTGAATCAGAGCGATCAGCAGCGTGCCATAACGCGTGTACTGCGTGATCTTACGGCGGCCCGATTCCCCTTCTTTGCGCAGCTGCTGCAGGGACGGGTACATCATGGACATGAGGTTCATGATGATGCTCGAGGTGATGTAGGGCACCACGCCGAGGGCCAGAATACTCATGCGCTCCAGGGCACCGCCGGAGAACATGTTAAACAGATCCAGGATGCCGCCCTGCTGCTGATCAAACAGCGCAGCAAGACGTTCCGGATTGATACCGGGCACAGGGATGTGCGTGCCGGCCCGATAAACGAGCAGCGCCATCAGTACGAACAGCAGCCGACTGCGGAGCTCAGAGAGCCCCGATGCCGCACCTGCCAGTTGTCCTGGATTGCTTGCCATCAGTCTTCTACCTTGCCTCCGGCTGCTTCAATGGCAGCTTTGGCGCCTTTAGTCACACCCAGGCCTTTTACCGTGACGGCCCGGGAGATTTCTCCGGAAAGAATCACCCGCGCGCGCTTCATGTTCCGCGAAACGACATTGGCAGCTTGCAGGGCCGCCAGGTCGATCACGTCTGCGTCCATGGCGCTCAGTTCCGAGAGCCGGACTTCTGTGGTGGTCAGTCCCACGCGAGAGCGGAAGCCGAACTTCGGCACCCGCTGCTTGAGGGGCTGCTGGCCGCCTTCAAAGCCTGGGCGGACGCCGCCACCAGAGCGAGCCTTCTGGCCCTTCTGGCCGCGAGTCGCGGTCTTACCCCAACCGGAACCCGCGCCGCGACCGACGCGACGCTTCGTTTTTCTGCTGCCCGGAGCCGGGCCGATGCTGTTGAGCCGCATGGCTACTCTCCTTCCACCTGCAGCAGGTAGTTAACCCGATTGATCATGCCGCGCACGGACGGGGTGTCTTCCACCTCCACCGTGTGGCCGATACGACGCAGACCAAGCCCTGCCACGCAGGCCTTGTGCTTCTTCAGTCGCCCTGCCGGGCTCTTGACCAAAGTCACGCGTACGGTTTTTTCACTCATGACTGCTACCTTTAACTGCTCTAAACGCTTAACGCCTGCCTCAGGCGCCAATCTCCGCAACGGTTTTTCCGCGCTTCGCCGCTACCGATTCCGGTGAGCGCATGTTCTGCAGGGCATCGAAGGTGGCCCGAACCACGTTCACGGGGTTCGTGGAGCCATAGCTCTTGCAGAGCACGTTCTGCACGCCGGCCGATTCCAGCACTGCACGCATGGTGCCTCCGGCAATAACACCGGTACCTTCGGAGGCGGGCTGCAGGTAAACCTTGGAGGCCCCATGGCGCCCGACCGTGGGATACCAGATCGTATCGCCGTTCAGCTCGACATCGACGATGTTCTGCCGCGCCGCCTGCATGGCCTTCTGGATGGCCAGAGGCACTTCCCGAGCCTTACCGCGACCGAAGCCAACCCGTCCGTCGCCGTAGCCCACAACGGTCAGCGCGGTGAAGCCGAAGATCCGACCACCCTTAACCACCTTGGCTACCCGGTTCACCTGAACCAGCTTCTCGACCAGGCCTTCTTCCTGAATCTCGTCGGTATATGCCATGCCTTAAAACTCCAATCCGCCTTCGCGCGCGGCATCTGCCAGCGCCTTTACCCGGCCGTGATACTTGTAACCCGAGCGATCGAAAGCCACCGCTGATACACCCGCCGCCTTGGCGCGCTCGGCGATGAGCTGCCCGACTTTACCGGCCGCATCAACGTTGCCGGTGACGCCGGCACGCAGGTCTTTGTCCAGGGTGGACGCCGCCGCCAGCACTTTGTCACCTTCAGGCGCGATGATCTGCGCGTAGATGTGCTTTGGCGTGCGGTAGACCGACAAACGGACGGCCTGCAGCTCACGCATCTTGGCGCGGCCTCGCCGTGCTCGCTTGAGCCTTGCTGCTTTCTTATCCATCACTGTGCCTTCTGCTTCTCTTAACTCTGACGCGGCCTCGCGGCTGCGGTTCTGCTTACTTCTTCTTCGCTTCCTTTCGGCGCACGCGCTCATCGGCGTAGCGCACACCCTTGCCCTTGTAAGGCTCCGGTGGTCGGAAAGCGCGGATCTCGGCGGACACCTGACCGACGAGCTGGTTGTCCATGCCGGACACCACAATCTCGGTCTGGCTGGGTGTCTCGGCGGTGACGCCTTCCGGCAGTTCGTACTCCACCGGATGAGAGAAACCGAGCTGCAGATTCAGCTTCTTGCCTTGCGCCTGCGCCCGATAACCAACGCCCTGCAGCTGCAGACGGCGCTCGAAGCCGTTCGACACGCCAACCACCATGTTGCTGACCAGCGCCCGCATGGTTCCAGACAGCGCCTTGGCGGACTTGCTGTTGTTACGAGCGGCAAAGGTGAGCGCGTTGTCGTCACCCTGCTTGATCTCGACGTCGGAATGAACGTCCATTTCCATGGCGCCCTTGCCGCCCTTCACGCTGATGTGCTGGCCGTCGATCTTGATCTCGACGCCGGAGGGCAGAGCAATCGGATTGTTCGCGATACGGGACATCTCAAAAAACCTTCAGCTGAATACCGTTAAAACACCGTGCACAGCACTTCGCCGCCGACACCGGCTTCCCGGGCCGCGCGATCGGACAGCAGGCCCTTATTGGTGCTGACGATGGCAACCCCCAGGCCGCCGCGGACCTTCGGCAACTCTTCGCAGGCCTTGTAGACCCGCAGCCCCGGTCGGCTGACCCGAGCTATTTCCTCAATGACCGGCGCGCCGTTGTGGTAGCGGAGGCTCACGGAGAGGCTCGGCATGACACCGTCTTCGACGCTGTAGTCTTCGATGTAACCCTCATCCTTCAACACCTTGCAGATGGCCACTTTGGCCTTTGAGCTCGGCATGACGACGTCCGGGTGATTGGCGGACTGCGCATTACGGATGCGCGTCAGCAGATCGGCGATGGGATCCTGCATAGACATAGGCGCGCTCCTTACCAGCTGGCCTTGACCAGGCCAGGCACATCGCCCCGCATGGCCGCTTCGCGCAGCTTGTTTCTTGCCAGACCGAACTTGCGGTACACGGCATGAGGCCGGCCCGTCAGTCCACAGCGACGCTGCTGCCGAGACGGCGACGCATCACGCGGCAGCTTCTGCAGCTTGATCTGTGCTTCCCAGCGGTCTTCGTCGCTGGCGTTCCGGTCGTTAATGATCGCTTTGAGCGCCGCGCGCTTGGCCGCGTACTTCGCCACCGTCTTCGCGCGCTTCTTTTCCCGCTCGACCATAGAAATTTTTGCCATCTGTCCGCTTCCTAGTTTCTGAACGGAAAGTTGAACGCGCGGAGCAGGGCCAGGCCCTCTTCATTCGTTCGCGCGCTGGTAGTAATTGCGATGTCCATGCCGCGGATCTTGTCGATCTTGTCGTAATCGATCTCGGCGAAGACGATCTGCTCCTGGATGCCCATGGCGAAGTTGCCGCGGCCGTCAAAGGAGCGCGGGTTCAGGCCCCGGAAATCGCGCATCCGAGGAATGGCGATGCTGATCAGCCGTTCCACAAATTCGTACATCCGCGACCGACGCAGCGTCACCTTGCAGCCATTCGGAAAGCCTTCCCGAATCTTGAAGCCGGCTTCGGACTTGCGGGCGTTCTGAATCACCGGCTTCTGTCCCGCGATCAGCGTCATGTCGTTGACCGCGTTCTCCATGATCTTACGGTCGGCAATGGCTTCGCCGACGCCCATGTTGAGCGTGA
>JBCDDI010000018.1:0-16686 GCA_039180365.1 Pseudomonadota bacterium | reverse complement strand
CCGCGCTGGTCAGATTTTCGGCGGGTACCCGAGTCCGATAGAGGGGGCTGTTGGCGATGCGCACGAGGTGTGCAGACAAGCCCGGATCCGCCTGGATGATGCGGACTACCGTGTTCAGATCGTTCTGTTCGTCACTAACGGCTCGACGCACTTTCATAGCGACGTCCGGCAGCCCGGGCAGCTGTGCCTGGCCGGAGGTGATCTCCCGGTAGACCTGAAAGTAGACGCCATTGATGGACATGCTGTGCCGCTCGTCTCGTCCTGAGAAAGGTGGTTTGCCAGCCTGTTATCGGCGGTGAAGGCGGAAGCTTTAGGTGGTGGCCCGGGGATCCAGCGCATCCTGAAGGCCATCGCCGAGGAAATTGAAGCTGATCACAGTCAGAAGGATGAGCAGTCCAGGATAAACGGCGAGCAGGGGCGCCTCCCAAATGGTCTCCTGGGCGTTCGTGAGCATAGCCCCCCAGCTGGCCATGGGCGGCTGAATGCCGAGGCCTAAGAAGCTCAGCGTTGACTCGAGCAAAATCACGGCACCCACGGAGAGCGTTACGGCGACGATGATTGAGGAAATCAGGTTCGGCAGGATGTGCCGGAACATGATGCCGAGGTGGCTGCCGCCGGCACCAATGGCGGCGTAAACGAAGTCCCGTTCCTTCAGGCTGAGCGTTGCCCCCCGCACAAGGCGCGCTACCGTCGTCCAGCCGAGCAGGGCAACAATGGCGACGATGCGGAAGAAACTCACGTACTCCGATTGAGCGATGCTGTCCGGTAGACCAACTTTTGACAGGTCGAGAGCGGCAAGAACAATGAGCACCGGCAGCGCTGGCAGCGCGAGTACGCTGTCTGTAGTGCGCATGAGCAGCGCGTCGAGACGGCCGCCGAAGTAGCCGGCGCAAAGGCCAATTACCGTACCGATTGTTGCTGCTACAAGGGCAGCGGTCAGCCCGACGAACATGGAAACCTGACCGCCGTAAATCAGGCGTGCGAGTACGTCGCGGCCCAGTTCGTCGGTGCCGAGCCAGTGGGCTTTCGAGGGCGGCGCCGTTCGATTGGCCAGGTTCACCCCGTTCGGATCCACGCCGAGGAGTGCCGTGATGGGGTCCGCGAGGAGGGCGATCGCCGCCAGCACGAGCAGCAGGCCGAGGCTCACCATGGCGAGCTTGTGCCGCTTCAGGCGCTTCATGGCGAGCCGCGTGGGGGAATTACTGCTCACGGCGTTTCCCCCAGTTTGATGCGCGGGTCCAGCCAGGCATAGGTCAGGTCCGCGAGCAGGTTTCCGGTGAGTACCAGTGCCGTCGCCAGCATCAGCGACAGCAGCGCCAGGTTGTAGTCGTTGCCCATGATGGCGTCGAAGATCAGCCGGCCCATGCCCGGCCAGGCATAGATGGTCTCGACGATCAGTGCGCCGGAGAAGAGAAATCCGAAGTCCAGCGCCAGAATCGTCACAAAGGGGATGAGCGCGTTGCGCAGACCGTGGCGCCATATCACCCGGGAGACACTTGCGCCCTTTGCCCGGGCTGTACGGATGTAGTCCTGGCGCAGTACCTCGATCATGGCCGAGCGGACATAGCGCGCGTGGCTGCCGATGCTCGTCATGGTCAGCGTTGCAGCGGGCAGGATCAGATAGCGGAGTTGCTCACCTAGCGGTGCGCCGTCCGTTGCAATCCCTCCAGCTGGCAGCCAGCCCAGAATCACTGCGAACGCCATCATGAGCATAAGACCGAGCCAGAACTGAGGGATCGAGATCCCGGCGAAAGCGAAGAGGTTAACGCTGTAGTCGAGGATCGACCGCTGCCGGTAGGCAGCAATAACGCCGAGGGGCACCGCAACGCAGACGGAGATGGTCAGTGCGGTCACAAGCAGCTTCACGGAATTGCCGAGGGCGGGAAGCAGGATCAGCTCAACGGGTTGGTTATACAGGCGCGAATAGCCAAAGTCGCCGCCGAAGGCGGCCATGAGCCAGTTCCAGTAGCGCTCGTAAACCGGTAAGTCCAGGCCATAGAGGGTGCGCAGATAGGCCGCATCCTCAGCCGTCATATAGGGATCGGCGCTTATCATCATGTCGATGGGGTCACCGGGCATGAGGCCGATGAGCGAGTAGATAACGAAGGACATGATGGCCAGCACCAGGAGCGACTGTCCGAGGCGACGGCTGACGTAGCCGGTCACGATGCAGTCTCCGGGTGGTGGCAGGCGATCAGGTGTGACTCCGTGTCGTGCCTGGGGCTCAACCTGGGGTATTCAGTGCGGCAGAGGTCGGACGCTCTCGGGCAGCGGGGATGGAAGTGGCAGCCGTTCGGAGGCTCTGCCGGGCTCGGTGGGTCGCCGGAGAGAATGCGCCCTGTGCGACGCTTACCCGCCTGGATCATGGGTACAGAATCCAGGAGCGCTCTCGTATAGGGGTGTTTCGGTGCTGCGAAGAGCTGATCGCGGTCTGCAAGCTCGACGATGTTGCCGAGATACATGACGGCGACCCGGTCAGCGATGTGGTGCACCACAGCCAGATCATGGCTGATGAAGAGGTAAGCGAGGTTGAAGCGTTCCTTGAGGTCGGCCAACAGGTTCAGGATCTGGCTCTGCACGGAGACGTCCAGGGCTGATACCGGCTCGTCTGCAACGATAAAGCCCGGATTCAGGGCCAGAGCGCGGGCGATGGTGATGCGCTGGCGCTGACCGCCGCTGAACTCATGCGGGTAGCGATCAAGGGTATCGGGCGGCATGCCGACGGCGTCCAGCAGTTCCCGGGCCCGGTCAAGGCGCTCGGCTCGACTGCCTTGCCGATAGTTCGCCAGCGGTTCCGTGAGAATGGCGCCGATCGTGTGCCGCGGATTCAAACTCGATACCGGGTCCTGGAAAATCATCTGCACGTTGCGTCGGAGCGGTTTCAGGTCTCTGGTCTTGAGCTGGCTCACGTCGGTTCCCGCGAGGCTCAAGGTGCCGGCCGTTGGCGGCAGAAGCAGACTCAACATCCGGCCGAGGGTCGTTTTCCCGCTCCCGCTTTCACCCACGAGCGCCAGGGTTTCGCCGCGTTCGATGGTCAGATTGATCTTCCCAACGGCAGTGACGGCGCCAAAGCAGCGGCTCAAGCCCTCTGCGGTGACGAGCGGCATTCCGGCTTCGCTCACGGGGTCACTTCCAGTCGATGGCACGCCGCCGAGTGACCGCCTTCGCGGGTAATGAGTAATGGTTGGGCGTCCAGACATTCGTCAACGGCCCGCGGACATCTGGAATGGAAATAGCAGCCCTCACCCCGATCCCTCGGGTCTGGCACACGCCCGGCAATCGCCGGCAGCCGGTCGACAAGGTGTTCGAGACGGGGCGTGGTTGCCAGGAGTGCTTGCGTGTAGGGATGCTGCGGCCGTTCGAGGACTTCGGCGGCCGTGCCCTGCTCGGCGATGCGTCCTGCGTACATGACCGCAATTCGATCGGCCATCTGTGAGACCACACCGAAGTCGTGACTGATGAATAGAATGGCCGTGCCCAGCCGATCCTGAAGATCGTGCATGAGATCGAGGATTTGCGCCTGAATGGTCACATCGAGGGCGGTGGTCGGTTCATCGGCGATGAGCAGCGCCGGCTCGCAGGCCAGCGCCATGGCGATGAGCACCCGCTGGCGCATACCGCCGGAAAGCTCATGGGGATAGGCGCGGGCCCGGGCCCCAGGGTCCGGGATACCAACACTCGCCAGAAGTTCGATGGCCTGTGACCGGGCGCTCACCTTATCGAGATCCCGGTGCAGGAGCAGGGCTTCGGAAAGCTGTGCGCCGATGGTGAAAACCGGATTCAGGGCGCTCATCGGCTCCTGAAAGATCATGGACATCCGATTGCCCCGGAGCTGCTGCAGGCGCGGCTCACTGAGAGTGACCAGGTCCTGGTCCTCGAATCGAATCGATCCGCCATTGATTCGACCGGCCGGCGGCAGCAGTTGCATGATTGCGGATGCGACCAGGGACTTGCCGCAGCCGCTCTCACCGACGAGGGCGAGGGTTTCCCCACGTGCGAGTTCGAAATTGACGGCTTCGACAACACTGACGTAGCCGTTGTCATCGTCGAAGCCGATGTGCAGGTCGTTGAGGACCAGCATGGGAGGAGTCAGCGTTTTACTCCTGAAGTCGCGCTCGACCTTTGCTCTAAGCTCTGCAAGGCGGCTACTCCCGACGCCATTCTTCGATCCAGAGCGTGCTCTGCATGAAGTGGCCCGTGGGCCGGACGCCTTTCAACCACTTCGGCAGGATGAAGGCGTTGGCTCGGAACATGAGCGGCAGGGAGTGGGCCTCTTCGATGTAGATCTCCTGTACTTCGCGCCACAGGGGGAGACGCTCTTCAAGGGTGAGCGTGTTCTCGAGCGCAACGATCAGCTCGTCCACTCGGTCACTGCTGAAGCCCGTGTAGTTCTGACCGGAGAAATTGTTCTCCGGGCTCGGAATGCGCTGCGAGTGCATGGTAGCCCGCGGTACCGGCTCCGGTGCCTGGGACCAGGCGTACATGGCCATGCCCGTGAACTTCCGCTCGGATAGGGATTGGGAAAAAAGCACCCGCGGTGTTTCGTTGCGGATCCGTATGTCGAAACCGGCCAGCCGCCACTGGGCCTGAAGTACCTGTGCTGTGAGCTCGCGGGTTTTGTCCCCGGCCGTTGTGTTGAATTCGATAGTTAAAGGTTCTCCGGCCGCGTTTACGCGTATGTCGGAACCGTCCGGGAGCGTCCAGCCTGCGGCCTCCAGCAGCTCTACGGCTTTCTCGAGGCTGTGCTCGTAGCGGGGAATGTCTTTGAAGTGAACGGCGTCCTCGGGCGGGATCGGCGAGTGGGCGACGAGCTGCTTGCCCTCAAAAAGCTGGTCGACGAGAGCCTGACGGTCCAGGGCATAGAGCAGCGCCTGACGCACGCGCTTGTCGGCCAGGATCGGGTTATCGAGGCGCAGATCGATATGTTCGTAGAGAGATCCGGACTTGTAGAGGATGTTGTAGTCGTCGCCATGGCGCTTTTCGAATGAAAGCGCCTGATCAACCTGCATGCCGAGTTCACCGGCGATCATGTCGATGGTCCCGGAAAGCAGATTAGCTTCCAGGGTAGTGGTTTTCTCGATGATGCGGACGACAATTTCATCGAAGTAGGGCGTCTCGCCGTACCAGTGGGGATTTCGCGTGAGCGTAACCTGAGCGCCGCGCTGCACGTTGCTGATCAGGTAGGGGCCGTAATAAAGGCCGGGATTGGTTGGGTCGGCGTCGTAGGTGTTGCGGCGCCGGTACTCTTCCGGAGCCCCTTCGAACACGGGCCGTTCGATGTGGTTCGGTAGCACAATGAAGACGGGCATCGTCGCATAAAGAAAGGTGCGACGGTCCTGGTGGATCGTGAAGGTCCGTTCGTCGATCACGTCCAGGGCGTAGGCTGAGCGGTAGAACTCACGGAAATTTGTGCCGCTCATGGGGTGCCGGCCTACTTCCCAGGTGAACTGCACGTCCTCGGTGGTAACCGGTGTGCCGTCACCCCAGGTGACGCCTTCCGGGATCGACATGGTGATCGCCATGCCGGGTTTGCCGTCGGGGGTGTCTTCGAGCACAGCCAGGCCGTTTTCCAGAGTAGGCAGCTCTTCGCAGAGTTTGCAGGCGTTCTGCCAGTCGTGGTTGTAGTGCGTCATGGGCCGCATGGTCATGGCCAGGACGTAGGATTTGGCGACCAGGTTTTCGATGTTCGGGTGCCAGGTGGCGGGATACTGCGCCATGCCGATGGTGAGACGCTTCGGCTCCCGAGTGGCAGCCTCGCTGTCTCCGGCCGCGCCTGGGGTGGCCTGTTCCTGGCCACAGCCGGCCAGAACGGCCAGACACAGCGCAGTGGCCGCCAGCCAGGCGGTAAATGGTTGTGAAGGGTTGTTCAAGATCTCCTCCGAAGCCGGGTACTGCTTTGTTGTGGTTTCTCTCTGCCCCGGAGCGCCATTATGCGGGAAAGATCGCCGAGCGGTAGAATCTTCGCTGACGTCAGGGGAGGGCGATCATGGCTGAAAGCAAAGAAATGGTTGAGGAGCAAGCAGCAGCCAGGGGCTACCCGCTTACGGGCCTGAAGGTGCTTGATTTCTCGCGGGTCCTCGCTGGACCTTTCGCCGGACGCATGCTCGCCGACCTCGGCGCTGACGTGGTGAAGGTGGAACCGCCTGATGGGGATGTGACCCGCCTCTGGGGCCGCGTTGCCGGTGGGATTCCCGGTTACTATCACCAGCAGAATGCGGGGAAGCGGAACCTCTGTATCGACCTCCGCGCCCCTGGGGCCCGTGAGCTTGTGCATCGACTGGCGGCAGAAGCCGATATTCTGATCGAAAACTATCGCCCCGACGTCATGGGGCGCCTCGGCATCGGCTGGGAAGATCTCAGGGCCGTCAATCCGCGGCTCATCATGCTGTCCATATCCGGCTTCGGTCACGGTGGACCGGAGAGTCATCGTCCGGCCTATGCCCCGATCGTCCATGCGGAGACGGGTCTCATGGATCGGCAGGCTCGGCGTGGCGCTATTCCCTTCAAAGATCTGCCGCTGTCTGTGGCGGACACTAACGCGTCGCTGCACGGTCTTGTGGGACTGCTTGCGGCGGTGATTCAGCGCCAGCAGACGGGACTCGGCCAGCATGTCGATATCGCCATGATCGATGCCACCATCGCCACGGACGATCAGATTCACTACGACCTCGAAGACTCCGAGGCGACCGGGCCGCTGCCGAACGACACCTGGGAGACCGGTGCCGGTCCCATTCTCGTTTCGGCGGACGTCCGTTATCTGTGGAAGCTTCTGGTCACGGAGTTCGGGTTGGAAGACGGTCTTGATGCGGCGGCAGGCCTTGAGGCCAAAATCGCCGCCCGGCGCGCCGTCATCGGTGAGTTCCTGGCGACACTCTCCAGCTGGGACGCCGTTGAGGAAGCTATGGCGCGGATGAACCTTGCCTGGGGCCAGGTGCGTAACGCCGCGACGATGACAGAACAGCCAACGGTGCGGGCCCGGGGGGCAATCGTTGAGGTCGATGATCGTGCAGGCGGCACCCGGCCTGTGCCTCAGTCACCGTATCGGTTCTCCCTGGCAACCAGCGGCGTGCGGGGGCCGGCGCCGCATCGCGGGGAGCACAATCTTTCGGTCCTTGCCGAGTGGCTCGGGGAGGATGAACAGGCTGTTGCAGCCCTTGAAGCAGCCGGGGTACTTCAGGCTGATGAACTTGCGCGAGACGCCTGAGCTGCCGCTACTCGCAGGTACCCTGGGTCCAGCCCGTTACCGCGCTGTCGCTGCAGGCCGAGCAACCGTTTGAGTAGGTCTTCGTGCTGCCGTCTTCGAGGCTGCCACAGACCGGATTGTAATCCATGGTGCAGATTTCCGGTCTTGGCTCGGTGCAGAGCGTCATTGTCCCAGCAGGTGCCTCCACAGGAGGTGCGGCGATGAGCGGAGTTTCGGCGCTCGGCGGCGCCTGCTCGGTCGCGTCATTCCCGGTCGCTTCGTTGTTGTTGCAACCGGCGCTGAGGAGGACGGCGAGCATGAGCGGTGCGGCCCAGCGCTGTGTTTTTCCTGCGCCGACCGGTAAGGGCGTTCTGTTCCTAGCGCTGCTTTTAATAGCACTGCTTTGAATGCTGAAAGCCATGGCAATGTTCTTCCTCATAAACTCCAAGCCATAATGAGCCAAGGCTGAGGCTGAAGGAAAGGTTCAGCTTCAGGGGAAGGAAAAGGATGTGAGATGGGAGCGGCTATGGCGACGGTAACGAGTGCGGGAACGGAGATCTACTACGAGACTCAGGGGGAAGGCGACGCGATCCTCTTTGCGCACGGTGCGGGCGGCAACGCCGGTATCTGGTTTGAGCAGGTGGCCGCCTTCAGCGATCGCTACCAGTGTATCGCCTTCGATCATCGAACCTTTGCCCGCACGCCTGCGGACCCTGCGAGCATCAATCCCGGTCAGTTCCGGGATGATGCACTGGCGGTGCTCGATGCCTGCGGCGTTGAGCGAGCGCACCTCGTGGCTCAGTCCATGGGCGGCTGGACCTGTCTGCGTCTGGCCCTTGATCAACCGGAGCGGGTGCGATCGCTGACCATGAGCTGTACCCCGGGTGGCCTGCCGAATCCGGCGCCCACAGAATCCGCCCGGAACCTGACGAGCAGCGGCGATTCGGGCCGGGCCGGAGTGATGGCGACCATGAGTCGCGCCACCGCCGCTGATCCCGTTCGCATGCAGCTCTACCAGACCATCAACGGCTACAACACCGCCTTCAGTATGGCGAACCTGAGAAGTCTCGGGGATCCAGCCTTTGCGGTAACGGAAGCCCAGTGCGGCACTGTGGAGCTTCCCGTGCTGTTCATCTCCGGTGCGGAAGACCCGCTGTTCCCGCCGACGCAGCTTAAAACCTATGTTCCCTGGTTTCCCGATGCCCGCATGGAAGTCATCGCAGATGCCGGCCACTCTCCCTATTTTGAGCAGCCCGCGGTTTTCAATGAGCTTCTGGGCGAGTTCCTTGAAGGAGGCAATGGCTCCTGACCTTCGTTCTGCAATCGCATCGTTCGCCGCTACCAGCACCCTGGTATGAAGTCTGCCTCAGCTCGGTGCGGCGCTGGGCGAGCGTTCACGGGTTTGACTATCAATTTCTTGGGGACGAACTCTTCGCCGAGCTGAGCCCGGAGCTCTGGGCCAAAACACGGAAACAGCCTGTGGTGGCTGCGGACCTGGCACGGCTGCTGATGCTGGAGAAGCTCTTAGCCGAGGGCGCCGAGCGGGTCGTTTGGATTGATGCCGACGTGCTTGTGCTCGATGCAGAAACCTTCGCGCTCAAGGACGCCGATGCGCTTTTCGGCCGGGAGGTCTGGGTACAACGCTCGGGCTCTCGCCTGAAAACCTATCGGAAGATCCACAACGCTTTTATGGCCTTCCGCGCTGGCGACCCGGTGCTGCCGTTTTATCGCTTCAGCGCCGAACGAATTCTGCGGGCCTACGAACCCATCGCAGCCGGAGAAGCTAGTGGAGAGAATGAGGTGCTCCGCGAAGTGCCAACTCTCCCTCCTCAGCTGATTGGTCCAAAGCTCCTCACGCACCTGCACAATGCCATCGGCTTCGACGTGCAGGAGAACGCCGCCATGCTGCCGCCCCTGGTATCCCGGGAGCTCCTCACAGAGCCTGGCGCTGCCTGTGCGGCGTTTGCCGCCGAGTCTGCGGTTGCACCGCTGGCTGTGAATCTCTGCGGATCCGCGGCGGCTTCCGGTGAACTTGATCATGACGACGTGAGTCGGCTGGTGGCGCGGCTCGCAGCAGAGCCGGAGCGGCTTACGACACTCTGCTGAGGTATTGCCAGAGTTACCGGTGCTCAGCCCTCATACCAGCTCCCGTCCGGCCGCGGTTTGATGTAGAGCTGTGTGTGCCAGAAATAGGCGCGGGGTTTGCTCGGATGCGGCGCTGTGCACGTGTACTTCGAGCGCCCCGGGTTCAGCGGCCGTTCTCCCTGCACTTCCACCCGATCCGGTGCGATCCAGCTTACCCGGGTATTCGGCTGGCCGCCGATAAAGCAGGTCAGCGCGCCCTCCCTGATTCCGGCTTCATCGAGGTTCAGAGTCAGACGCGGCGCTTCGGCGTCGGCAGAGAGCACTTCAGCGGGAATCGGCGGCGCTGCCAGCGGCAGGTGTTCTGTGCGCAGTTTCTCATGGAGGCTCGACACGGAGTCAAAGCCTGTTGCGAGCGGAAACCTTGGAATTGCGTAAGGGCTTGTGGTCCGGCCGACGGGTCCGGATTGCTGGCCGAAGGCAATGAAGCCGAGGGACTGCATGAGGTGGACAACCTCTGCGTCGAATTCACCATAGGGGTAGGCAAGGAGACGCAGCGGGTCTTCAAGTTCAGCTTCGAGCCGGACCTGGGCGCCATTAACTTCCTCGGCCAGGCGTTCGAGCCGCGCGGTGTCTGTTTCTCCCGGGCGGCGGCGTACCAGGTGTTCGTGGCTGAGTGTGTGGTTGGCGAGGGTAGCGCCCCGGCGCTCGAGATCACGCAGCTGCTCCCAGCTGAGATACAGCCCGTAGTCCCCGTCGATGTAGTCCGTGCTCACGAACACCGTATAGGGCCAGCCGCGTGACTCCAGGCGCGGCGCGGCTTCGCTGAGCACGCTTCCATAAGCATCGTCAAAGGTGATGGCTACCCAGCGCGAATCCATGGCTTCGCCGTTCAGGAGGGCATCAACAATCTGCGCGAGCGGGACAACCTCAAACCTCTCCCTCGCGAGGAGCTCGAGATGGCTCTCGAAGACCGTCGGAGTCACGCTGGTGGCGCTCGGCGTGCTGTCGGAGACGTGGTGATAGAGCAGGATCTTCGGACTGCCGGCGAACACGGGACTCGTGCTCAGGCATGCGGCGATCAGTAACAGCCAGCGGCCGAGGCTCCGTTCGCCGGCGCGGCGTTTTCGGTCTGCGCGATCAGGAAGACTGGTCATGGTTTTGGCCCTTCACTGGCGAGGGGATTGGGGCCCTCGAGATCGTTGAAGTGGATGAGCGATTGGATTTCGTCCACGTAAGCCTGCCGGCGTTCTGAATACTGCGTGATCCGCTCAGCCGCCCGGATACCGCTCAGCGTCAGGCCGGCGGCTCGCTGCCCGGCCCGATAGTCCCGGAGCGCTGCGTACTCGCGATGTCCGTTGATGTTGTTGAAGTAGCTTGCCACGGAGGCCGCCGGTGAGCGGAAGCGGCGCACTTCAAACTTCGCCCCGGGAGCCCGGGCGGCAGGCACCATGCCGCAGCCTTTCTGGTAGCAGCGCTGACCGAAGTAGTTGTGACCTTCCACGGCAAAACGGGAGGTGCCCCAAGCGGATTCCTTTGCTGCCTGAGCCAGAGCGAGCGATCGCGGCACCCGGTCGACGTGTAGCAGCAGTCCCGATAGGAGGGCGTCGTCCGTCAGGCCTTCAGGCAGACCAAAGAAAGCCGCGCGCTTCTCGAGGCGCTCTCGCACACGAGGGCTGAGCGGTGCGGCGAACCCTTCGATCTGTTTGCGTTCGGCAGCCCAGCGCGCGTTCTCTGCATCGACGACGGCTCCAAAATAGCTCAGAAAGGCTGCTTTGCGTTCCGGTCCCGCCGGGCGCGCGCTGAAATCAGGCACGGCCGGTCCCTGCAGCAGGCCGGCGAGGCCCGACACCAGGGCAATGCAGAGGCTGCCGAGGAGAACGGCAGCCCAGGTGCCGGTCGCTGGCGCTTCGACGGCCGTGGCCTCTGAGGCCGTTGCCTCAAGGGCCGTTGGCCCGGCGAATGGTTCAGCAGAGTTGCTCATGGCAGCATTGTGGCCCATTGCCGGCATAAGGAGCAGCCAGCCATGACAGACCGTGCGGGGGCCGATCGGCTACGCGAGGTGCCGCCGATCGGCGTTGATGCCATGGGTGCCCGGGCCGATGCAGCCGCCAATCCGGACATTCTCCGTCTCGAGAACCTCGATACGGATCTGCGCCCGCCCGCGGCGGCACTGACGGCAACGCACGCGGCGATAGAAGATGATGACGCCAACAGCTATCTGCCGTTTCTGGGTCAGGCAGCGCTCAGGAGCGCCGTCGCCGAGCGACTGCTGGTCTCGACGGGGCGTGCCTATGATCCCGAACAGGAAGTGATCATCACCGCCGGCGGTCTCAACGGCTGCATGGTGACCCTGAATGCCCTCCTTAATCCCGGGGACGAGGTGGTTGTCACCGATCCGACCTACATCGGGATGTTGAACCGTATCCGGATCGCCGGCGGGGTGCCGGTCCAGGTGCCCTTCCGTTATGGGGAAGGGCGCTGGGCTCTGGATCTCGACCGTCTCGAGGCGGCAGTAGGGGAACGAACCCGGGCCCTTTTCATCATGAGCCCTTCCATGCCGAGCGGCGCCGTCCTCGACGCAGCAGCCTGGAACGCCATAGCCGGGCTCTGCGAGCGTTACGACCTCTGGCTCATCTATAACGCTGCCATGGAGCGCATCCTCTATGACGGGCTGCCCTGCCTGCATCCCGCGAGCCTGCCGACGCTCCACGAACGGACGATCACCGTGGGCAGCGCGTCGAAGGAGTACCGCATGATCGGCTGGCGCGTGGGCTGGGTTGTCGGCCCGGCGTCCATCATGCGTGAGCTTGGCCTCGTCAGCATCTCCGATGTGGTTGTGCCCGTTGGTATTGCGCAGCAGGCTGCCGCCGCGGCGCTGCGCGGAGATCAAGGGGACGTCACTGCAGCCGTTGCCACCTGGGAAGGCCGGCGGGATCTCATCCTGGCGGAGCTCGAGGGCTTCCAGCTGCGGCGACCGAGCGGCAGCTGGTCCATGCTGCTTGATGCGGGCGCCCTGGGACTGTCTGGAGCCGAGGCATCCGCGCGGCTTTTCGACCGGGGTGACGTAGCCGCAACGGCTATGGACAACTGGGGGAAGACTCACGGCAGCCAGTACCTGCGGCTCGTGTTCAGCAACGAGCCGCTGGAGCGTCTCGCGGGGATTGGTGAGCGCTTTCGGCGGAGTTTTTAGGCGCTCTATTGGCCCAAATCTGGGGGCGCGTGTAGAATCGCCGGCCCACAAAGCTGTCTGATTCCTTAGAGCTCATGACTGAAGCCAGCGCCGTTTTTGACGTCAGCCCGGATGCCTTCCAGACGGACGTGATCGAGCGTTCCAAAAACACGCCCGTTGTGCTGCTGTTCTGGGCCGACCTGTTGGCGCCGTCGGTAGAGACGCGCAACATCCTCGCCCAGCTCACGAGTCAGTATCAGGGCAAGGTTGCGCTCGGGCTCGTTGACGTCGCCCAGGATCCGACGCTTGCCCAGCATCTGCGCGTGCAGGGCCTGCCTAGCCTGCGTGTGGTCCGCGACGGACAGCTCGTTGAGCAACTCGATGGTCCGCAGCCGGAAGACGTCCTGCGCACGATGCTCGATAACCTCACCCTGTCTCCGTCGGACATGCTGAAGGATCAGCTTGCGCTGCTGCTCGAGCGAGGTGACTTCGATACCGCCCTCTCACTGCTGCAGCAGGCGATTAATGAGGAGCCGAACAATCAGGCCTTTCGCGTTGAGCTGGCGGACGTGCTCGTGATCAAAGGCGAGGCCGAGGACGCCCGGACGGTACTTGCCGGTATCCCTGAGGACACGGAAGAGCGGGATCGTCCTGCGAACCGGCTGGCCTTTTCGGAGGAGGCAGCAGGCATGGCCGGGCGGGTTGAGCTCGAAGAAACCCTTGCCGGTGATCCGGACAATCTTGACGTCCGCTACGACCTGGCGGTGATGCTGGTCAGCGAGCGCCAGTATGAGGCGGCGCTCGAACAGGCCATGGCCATTCTGCAGCAGGATCGCAGTTATCGGGACGATCTTGGCCGTACCACCATGATCCGCATCTTCACGTTGCTCGGGAAAGGTTCAGAGCTGGCGACGAGCTATCGGCGCCGGATGTTCAATTTCATGCACTGAGTCCCCGGCTGGCGGGGTTTCTGCCCATTCAAACGTGATGCACGTCCCATTCGGGGCGGCCACCGTGACCTATCCTTTTCGTTCCGCGATCGAAAGATAGGCACGCTGCGACATGGACGCGCGCGAAGCATCACAGCTTGTTCTCGACTGGCACGATCGGCAGTTGACCCTCGATGACGATCAGCGCATCGAGCTCGGTACCGCCGATGGTGCGCACCTGACCGTGTCCGGGACTAACGCCTCCCGGATCCACGCCCACATCGAACATCGCAAACAGTTTTTCGTGCTTGTCGACCACAGCACAAACGGCACCTACGTGCAGACGGAAGATGAGCAGGTGACTTTCCTCCGGCGCGGCGAATTCCGCCTGTGGGGCGATGGCTGGATCGCCCTCGGCGCACCGCTTTCCGCGGAAACGGCCATTCGTTTCCGGCACACCTGATTCAGCCGCCTTGTCTCATTCACCGGCAGTAACGACGCTCATGAACGCAAGCTGGCAGTCCGCGGAACAGAGCCATCGCGGTAACAAGCGGAAAAACAACGAAGACTCCGTGCTGAGCCGTCCGGACGTGGCGCTCTTTGCGGTGGCCGATGGCATGGGCGGACACATGGCCGGAGACGTCGCGAGCCAGGCGATAACCGATGCCCTCGGTCGCCTGAAGATGGCCGGTAGCCTTTCAGAAAATGTTGATCAGGTAGAAGACGTACTCCTTTCCGTTAACGACGAATTGCGTCTGCACGCTCAGACTGAATGCCGAGGTGGCACCGTTGGATCCACGGTGGTCACGCTGCTCGCAGACGGTGACGTTGGCGTCGTGCTCTGGGCCGGGGATTCACGCCTCTACCGCTATCGCTCCGGGCGCCTCGAGCAGGTCACCCGGGATCACAATCCCGTCTCCGATCTGCTCGATTCCGGCATGGTCAGCGAAGCGGAGGCCCTTGCCGCCGATACAAACATCATTACCCGTGCCGTCGGCGGCCAGGCGAGTCTGCTTCTCGACGTCGCCGTTTTTGACGTCGACAGTCGGGATACGCTGCTGCTCTGCAGCGACGGCCTTTATCGGGAGCTTGACGAGGACGTCTTGAGCGACGCCCTCGAACGGGACTGCCTCGAAGAGGCGGCCACGGCGCTCATGACCCGCACGCTCGCTGGGGCTGCCAAGGATAACGTGTCTCTCGTGCTGGCCCGACCGGGGGAACCATGAGTCACGAGCCACGGGAAGATGTTACCGTTCTGCGCACAGACGCCAGTATCTCCAATTCCTTTTCCGGTGAAGGCAGCGGCGAAGCGGATGCGCCGCGGGTGCTCAAACAGCGTTTTGTGCTCGAGGAAAAACTCGGCAGCGGCGGTATGGGGACCGTGTTCCGGGCGAAGGATCTGCGCAAGGTGGAGGCCAGGGATCGGCAGCCTTATCTGGCGATAAAAGTACTGAACAACGATTTCCGCGAACATCCGGAAGCCTTCATCGCGCTTCAGCGGGAAGCCGCCAAATCACAGATCCTGTCGCACCCGAACATCGTCTCCATCTACGACTTCGACAAGGACGGCGACGTTCCTTTCATGACCATGGAGCTCCTCGAAGGGCAGGAGCTTGCAGAGCTGCTGCGCGCCTATCCGAACGGACTCCCGGAGCCCATGGCCTGGGCCGTAATCCGGGGTATCTGCGCGGGCCTGGCCCATGCCCATGAGGCCGGCATCGTTCACGCCGACTTCAAACCCGGCAACGTTTATGTAGCGCCCAGCAACGCCCCGAAGATTCTCGATTTCGGTATCGCCCGGGCCGTGCAGCTCACGGACGTGCAGGGAGATGACACGCTGTTCGATCCGGCGCGTCTCGCTGCCCTTACTCCCGCGTACGCCAGTCGGGAGATGCTGGCCGGGGATAACCCGGAGCCGCGGGACGATCTCTATTCCCTCGGTATCGTCATCTACCTGATTCTCACCGGCCATCACCCTTATGGGCGGCTGTCTGCCGATCAGGCGGCGACGGAAGGACTGAAGGCCGACCGGCCGAAGAGTCTGACGCGTCGGCAATGGCAGGTGGTTAACCGCTGCCTTGCCTTCAACCGCCAGGATCGCCCGGAGAGCATTGCCGAGCTGGAGAAATACCTGCTCGCGCCTTCGCCCTGGGGCGGGCGCATCGTCATGGGGACGGCGGCGGCTGCGCTCCTCGCCCTGTCGATAAATTTTTTCATTGGCGATGCCGAACTTAAGGAAGTGAAGCAGGAGGTTCGCCAGACCACGCTCCTCGATGCACAGCTGGAGCGGCTGGACGCGGTGATGGCAACCCCCGACTTCGATATGGCCTGGGAACAGAGTCTCTCCCGGGAATACGAAGCACTTGTAGCCCTCGGTGACAGTGGCACAGATGGGGTCGATGAGACGGATGAGGCTGCCGTGGCAGTCGCGGGCCGCATTCGCGAGAGCTACGCCGAACGCATCCGCGAGACATCCGATGCGGATGTCGCCCTGGGCCTCCTTAATCGAGGCAGCCGCTACGGCCCAATGGCTGAAAGCGCTCAACTGCTCGAAGGCAGGCTGATTGCTGCCGTTCGTTTGCATCTTGATCAAGCCAGCGCCGCGGCGGACTGGGTGATGGAGCTTGATGCGCGGCTCTTGCGCTTCCTCGGTGCATTTCCTGAAAGCGCGGAGAGAGCTGCGGTAGAACTTGAGGCTGCCGAAACGCTCGAGTGGCTTGTGAGAGCTGCCCTGGAAGAGGGCGATGCTGAAACCGCCGAACGACTCCTCAGCTCCCTGCAGCCGAAACTCTTCGATGATGTGGTGCGTGAGGATCTTCTCGTCGCCCTGGAAACGGTTGAACGGGAAGCAGCCCGGGCGGCCGCACTGCGGCAGCAAGCAGCATTGGCTGAATCCCAGGCACGCGCTCTCAAGGCAACGCTGGAAGAAAGCTGTCTGCGACTCGATCTCGATCGCATCGAAACACTCCTCGCCGAAGCCGTCGCTCGGGAACAGGCTGGCGCTGCTGTCAGTGAGCGCCTCGGGGACTGTGTGGGGCAGCTTGCGGAGCTGGACCCGGACCGGGCCCGGGTCCTCGAACTTAACATTGCAGAGCGGTTCGCGGATTTTCTCGCCGTTGAGGCGACGAGCGTTGACCCCTGCAGCTTGAGCTATCTGGTCGGCAATGGCGCCCAGAGCGGCCGGCAGGGTTACTGCGTGGATGATCTTGACGACGATCCTGCCGGCCGCTCTGGGCGCCATTGCCGACCAGATAGCTCAATCTGCAGGGGTCAACGCTCGTCGCCTCAACGGCGAGAAAATCCGCGAACCGCTCTGCAAT
>JBCDDI010000017.1:0-17133 GCA_039180365.1 Pseudomonadota bacterium | reverse complement strand
ATGCCGAGACCAATACCGCTCGCGCCGCCGGTGACGACGGCCACTCTCCCCTTAAATTCCTGCACCCCGTTTCTCCCCTTTAGTGTGCTTGATCCCAGTTGTCGCCGATGCCGGCCTCAACGACGAGCGGCACCGCAAGATCGGCCGCCGCACTCATACGTTCATTGACGCCGTTGACCACCGCGTCCACGTCCCCTTCCGCCACTTCGAGGACCAGCTCGTCGTGCACCTGCATGATCATCAGTGCATCGAGGCCCGACTCCGGCAGCCAGGCATCTACAGCCAGCATAGCGCGTTTGATGATGTCCGCCGCCGTACCCTGCATGGGCGCGTTGATGGCCGTGCGTTCGGCGGCTTGTCGACGCTGGTGATTGCGGCTGTTGATTTCCGGCAGATAAAGGCGCCGGCCGAAGACCGTTTCCACGAATCCCTGGTCATGACCACGGGCGCGCGTGCGCTCCATGTATTCGGCCACCCCCGGGTAGCGGGCGAAGTAGCGGTCGATGTAGTCCTGGGCGAGGGTCCGGGAGATGGACAGCTGCCGACCGAGGCCGAAGGCCGACATGCCGTAGATGAGACCGAAGTTGATGGCCTTCGCATTGCGCCGCTGCTCGTCGGAAACCTCATCGGCACCCACGGAGAACACCTCCGAGGCGGTGGCCCGGTGGATGTCGAGGTTGTTCGCAAAAGCCTCGGTAAGCCCGGCGTCTCCTGACAGATGGGCCATGATCCGGAGCTCAATCTGCGAGTAGTCCGCAGCAATGATCTTCCGCCCGGGCGGGGCAACGAAAGCCTGACGAATTCTACGCCCGTCCGCCGTGCGGATCGGGATGTTCTGCAGGTTCGGATCGGTTGAGGAAAGGCGCCCGGTTGCGGCCACCGCCTGGTGGTAGGAGGTGTGCACCCGGCCCGTCTTCTGATTGATCTGCAGCGGCAGCTTGTCCGTGTAGGTGGACTTCAGCTTCGCCAGGCCCCGGTAATCCATGATCACCTGCGGTAGCTCATAGTCCCGGGCCAGATCCACGAGCACGGCCTCGGCTGTGGACGGCTGACCTTTCGGCGTTTTCTTCAAAACCGGCAGGCCGAGGCGCTCAAAGAGAATCTCCTGGAGCTGCTTCGGGGAGTCGAGGTTGAACTCGCCGTCGGCAAGCTCGTGCGCTTTTGCCACGAGTCCTTCCATCCGCTCGGCGAGCTCTTTGCTCTGCTCATCGAGGAGGCCGCCGTCGATGAGCGCTCCGGTACGCTCAATGCGCGAAAGCACCGGCATGAGCGGCATCTCAATTTCCCGGAACACGGTGGCGAGGCTCGGCTCCGCCTCGAGCTTCGGCCAGAGCTGCTCGTGGAGCTGCCAGGTGATGTCCGCGTCTTCCGCGGCGTATTCAGCCGCCTGCTCGAGGGGGACCTGATCGAAGGTGATCTGCTTGGCACCTTTGCCGGCGATGTCCTCGTACTTGATCGTCTCCCGGCCGAGGTAACGTTTCGCGAGGTCGTCCATATTGTGGCGACTGCCGACGCTGTTCAGCACGTAGGACTCGAGCATGGTGTCGTACTCGATGCCGTGGACGGTGACGTCGTAGCGGTCGAGGACGTTCAGGTCGTACTTCAGGTGCTGGCCGACTTTGGTGATGGCCGCGTTCTCGAGCAGTGGCTTCAGCTTTTCAAGCACCAGCGAGAGTGCCAGCTGATCGGGCGCGCCGGCGTAGCTGTGCCCAACGGGTACGTAGCAGGCTTCACCCGCCTTCGCACAGAATGAGAAGCCAACGAGCTCTGCATCCATATAGGCAAGACTCGTGGTTTCCGTATCGAGGGCAAAACTGCCGGCAGCCTCGAGCTCAGCGATCAGTGCATCGAGGTCCTCGACGGTGCTGATGGTGCGGTAGTTGCCCTCCACCGCCTCCGGCACACTCTCGTCCGCCGGTGCTTCGCCGCCCAGCTCCTCGATCCAGGCTTTGAACTCAAAACGCTCAAAAAGCTTGAGGAGCGCCGCCTCGTCCGGTGTTTCAGGGATGAGTTCGGCCATAGCGAGCGGCAGCTCAACGTCGCAGCGGATTTCCGTGAGCTCCCGGGAGAGCGGCAGCTGCTCGAGGGCGCCGCGCAGATTTTCGCCGATCTTGCCTTTGAACTCGTCGGCCTTGGCGATGATGGTGTCGAGATCACCGTGCTCGGTGAGCCACTTCGCCGCTGTCTTCGGCCCCACCTTTGGCACCCCGGGGATGTTGTCTACCGTATCGCCCATGAGCGCCAGGTAGTCGATGATCTGTTCCGGCGCCACGCCGAACTTATCAAGCACACCGGCGCGATCCATGGTGGTCTCGGTCATGGTGTTAACGAGCGTGACGTGATCGGTTACCAGCTGCGCCATGTCTTTATCGCCGGTGGAGACCACCGTATCGCGCTTCGAGGCCGTCGCTTCAGCAGCGAGGGTGCCGATCACGTCGTCGGCCTCCACATCGGGAACAATCAGCAGCGGCAGGCCCATGGCGCGGATGATGTCGTGGATCGGCTGGATCTGCTCCCGCAGGTCATCGGGCATCGGCGGACGATTGGCCTTGTACTCTTTATAGAGGTCATTGCGGAAGGTTTTACCCTTCGCATCGAAGACCACGGCGATGGGGCTGCCCTCATAGTCCTTGGCGAGCTTGCGGATCATGGAGATCACACCGCGTACGGCCCCGGTGGGGAAATTGTCCGAGGTTCGGAGATCAGGCAGGGCGTGATAGGCCCGAAAGAGATAAGAGCTGCCGTCTACCAGAACAAGGGGTTTTATTGACGGGGCATCTGCCGCCATCCGAGTGTCCTCTCCGCGCTTTTGCTACCATTCTACTTGAGCTTGAGGATCCTGCGATGCGCTCACCGCTGACCCCACCGGAAAACGACCCATCCCATGCCCAGAAAGGCCCGCTGGGCCGCTGGCTGTGCTCCGCGCTGCTGCCCGCGGCACTGGCCCTGACGCCCGTTGCGGCAAGCGCTGCGGAAATCGAAGACATCCGCGGCCCGGACGTCACCATTATTGAAGAGGATGAAAAAACGGTCCTCGAATACCGCCAGGGCGGCGTGCTGCGCATGGTGCGCATCGTCCCCACCTGGGGTAAACCCTATTACCTGGTGCCCAGAGACCAGACGGCCGGGGAAGAAGATCTGGAACGCGCCGATGCGCTGCTGCCGACCTGGGTCATCGTCGAGTTCTGACGCGCCTCCATGAACGCCATCACCCAGCTGGACGTCCTCGATCTCGAACACACGATCGCCAACTACGGCGTCGGAGATCTGATCCGCTACTGGCCGGCGGTGAACGGCATTGAGAACAGCAACTACTTCATTCGCACGAACGATCAGGGCCGCGAGCGCGAATTTGTGCTGACGATCATGGAGCAGCCGTCGAACGCCGGCGGCGCCTATGTGCCGCTCCTCGATCTCTGCGATGCCGCTGGGCTGCCGATTGCGGGCATTCTGCGGAATAACCAGGGTGAGGCCATCGACCGCTACGACGGCAAGCTGATCCTGCTTTCCCATCGCCTGCCGGGGCGCCACGTCTATAACCCAACCACCAAGCAGGTGGCAGCCCTTGGCCGCTTCATTGCCCGCTTTCACCGCGCCACCGCCGGCTGGGAACATCCGATCCCGGACTATCCGCGCACGGCCCCCTGGCTTGCCCATCATGCTGAACTTGCCAGGCTGCATCTGCCCTATGTGAGCCGGTCTCTGCTCATGGACACGGTCCGCGAGGTCAGTCATCTGCTGGCACGGGAAGATGTCGGCAGCCTGCCGCGGGGCGTGATTCACGGGGACCTCTTTCGCGACAACGTGCTCTTCAACGAGCGCGGCCTGACCGGTGTGCTCGACTTTCACCACGCCGCGAAAGGCATTCTGATTTATGACCTGGCCGTGGCTGCCAATGACTGGTGTACGGACGGATCAGGGCTCCTGAATCCAGATCGCGCCACAGAGCTGATCCGCGCCTACCACCGGATCCGGCCACTCACGGGTGCCGAGCTACGACTTCTGCCCGCCTTCACCCTTTATGCCGCGGTGGCCTTCTGGCTCTCCAGGCTGACGGTGGCGATTGAACTCGCGGCAGGGCGCAACGTGCGCACAAACAACCCGGAAGAGTTTGAACGCATCGTCGGCCAGCACCGCCGGCACTTCTTCTACCTGGATCCGAGGCTGCTGGCAGACTGAGCGCAGCACGGGGCTGGTGTTCAGCCCTGCAACCAACCAAGAAAGAACTGAATCGTCCCGGCGTTGAGCAGATCAATGAAGAAGGCGCCGATCAGCGGAATCAGGATCATGGCCTTCGGCGATGGGCCGTAGCGGGAGGTCACCGCGTTCATATTCGCTATGGCTACCGGCGTGGCCCCAAGGCCAAGACCTGAAAATCCTGCAGCGATCACGACAGCATCATAGTCACGCCCCGCGAGGTAGAAGACGATCACCATGGCGAAGATCGTCATGAGCAGCACCTGCGCGAAGAGCACCAGCACGATGGCCTGGAAGGCGCCACCGAGCGTCCATAGTTCAATGGTCATCATGCTCATGGCGAGAAAGATGTGCAGGCTGACAGTCCCGAAGCGGTCGATCGTCGCCACGGCCGAGGGCCGGTTTCGCAGTCGCAGCAGGTTGGCGAGCACAATGCCGACAAACATGGAAGTCAGAAAGCCAGGCAGCTTCAATCCTCGATCCTCGAGGAACACATTCACCACACCGCCGATACTGACGCACAAGGTGACGAGGAGCAGTGCGCCGAGGGCAGCTCGAAGCCAGTCGTCTTCCATCGTTGGCTTTGCTTCAGCCGTGGCACCCGTCTCAATCGGAGCCTCGAACTCTATAGGGTTCGCACTTTCGGTCTCCGTCGCGATCACGGAGTCTTTCCCCATGAGCACTCGAGCAATCGGTCCGCCGATCATGCCTCCCGCCACAAGGCCGAAGGTTGCGAAGGCCAGGCCGATGCTGGAGGCTCCGGGCACCCCCGTGGCTTCGAACTGCGCCCCCCAGGCGATGGCAGTCCCATGGCCGCCCGCAAAGGAAATGCTGCCCGCCATGAGCCCATAAACCGGATCCGCCTCGAGAAGAGTGGCAATGGCGACGCCCACGGAATTCTGCAGTACCAGAAAAGTGCCGGCTGCGGCGACCAGAAGCGGCAGCGTCTTGCCACCGGTCAGCAGTGTTTCTACTCGAACGGACAGTCCCACGGTGCTGAAGAAAACGAGCAGCAGGTAGTCGCGCAGCTCCAGATCGAATTCAAAGCCGACCACTTCACCAGCCCGCAGCGCCCAGGCAATGAGCGCAAACAGCAGCCCACCGGTTACCGCCGGCGGGATGAAGTTCTCAGTGAGGAACCGACTCTTTGCGTTGAGTTGCATCCCCGCAAAGAGCACGACAATACTCATGGCCAGCAGCTCAGCCTGCCCCACGTCCAGTAGAGTCATGGTCAGCTCCGCCTCACCGCAACACTTCCGACAGCCTCAGAACCACCTATGCCTCAGGACTTTTGGCGCATTTGCAGCTCCCCAGGCGCAGATCCTAGCGGGAATTCGCGTCGGGTTCCCCTATGACCTGCACTTCCCAGTAGAGACCGCTTGTTAACCGTTCGCAACCGATCGGACAAGAACTGCCAGCTACTGATTTATGAGGTATCTTCCGCTCCGGGGACTTCCAACAGATCGACTGATCGGCGCTTAGCCGCAGCTTCCGCTGCCTCGCAGCAGGCTTTGGAATTCTGACGGAAAACTGACAACCGAGCTCGTCCTGAAAAGGCTAGAATCCGGCGAGCGTCGATCATCGTCACCGCTATATGGAAAGACACAGACTCAGAGGAAAGGAGAAGCCTGAATGGACAATCTGAGAAACCTAATCATCATCACCTGCCTCATCGGCCTGGCAGCCGGCGTTGCCTGGGCGGCAGAAGAAGAGCAGGCGGCCGAGAACGCTGAGCCCTCCGATCGCTATAAGGAGCTGGTGAAGGAAAAGGGCGCCTTTCAGGAAACCTGGGTGTTGCCCGGGGCAAGCCTGAAGGGCGTTAACAAGGTCTATCTCTGGGGTGCTGGCTTTCAGTACCGGGATGTGGGGCCCGCAAAGCGCACCCGCAGCACCATGTCGATGAGCAGCAGTAAGAACGAATTCGGTATCAGCGAAGAAGGCCGGCAGTGGTTCGAGGAAGTGGTCGGCGAAGCCTTCGACGCGGAATTCTCGAAGGCGAAGAACTTTGAGATCGTCGACGAGATCGGCCCTGATACCATCATCATTCGTGGTGGTCTTGCAGACATCGTCTCCAAGGTGCCGCCAGAGTTCGTCGGTCGCTCGGAAATTTATCTGGCCTCCGTAGGTGCCGCGACCCTGGTCCTTGAAGTCATCGACGCGGAAACGGGCACCGTCCTGGCTGCCGCGGCCGAGCGCCGGGGCATCGAAACCCTGAACGCCCGCGGCGGCATGGGCATGGTCCAAACGAACCGGGCATCGATCCGCGGAGACGTTTCCCGATGGACGAAAAACCTGGCTCGTCGCCTCCGTGACGCCCTCGACAAGGCGATCAAGCAAGACAACAAGGCTTGAGCCAATCTTTCCGGCGGCCTCGAGGCCGCCGAATTCAATTCTGCGCCCCGGACCGCTCCGTGAGCACCGGCGGCGCCGGAGCTGCTCCTTGCCCATAAAGCCGCGTCAGCGGCACTGCTGACAGTCCATGCAGAAAGACGCTGAGCAGGACCGTCAACACGACAACGCCCAGCATCTGATCCATCCCGCCCGCACCGAGATCCAGCACCACCATCTCCAGATAAAGCACTGAAGCAATACCCCGGGGCCCGAACCAGCCGACAAAGAGTCTGTCTCCGGCGCTGAGCGGGCTGCCGAAGAGGGAAAGGAAGACGGGCAGCATTCGCAGCACCGTGAGACAGAGCAGCGCATAAAGCCAGCTTTCCCAGGTCCACAGGTCGATAAACGTGGGCACCATCGCCAGGCCGAAGACCAGGAACACGAAGAGTGTCAGCTGCTCGCCTTCCGCCTCTGCATAATCCTGCACCCGCTCGCGGACCGATTCATGGCGGATGCCGAGGAGCAATCCACCCACAAAGGCTGCAATGTATCCGTTGCCACCGATCTCTTCCGCGAGGGCCCAGGCGACCACCGCCAGACACACCGCCGCCAGGCGCTGAAAGGTTGGGCTCATGAGGGCACGGGTGGCGCAGTAGTCGACGGCAAAGCCGCCGACCCAGCCGACCAGGCTCCCAGCCAGCGGACCCAACAGCAGTTGCGCCGCAATGAACGCGGTCCAGTAGCTGGGGCCCTCCACCTCAACGTGACTGGCTCCGGCGCCCAGAGCCGCCATACAGATGAGGATCGGCGGCAGCACCAGGCCGTCGTTCAGCCCCGATTCTGTCGCGATGGCGCGGCGAATCGTCGGCGGCACCCGTTCACTGGTCACCACGGCCTGACCAAGGGCGGCGTCGGTCGGTGAGAGCATGAACGCCATCAGCGCGAGGAGCCACCAACTCATCTCCGGAAAGAGTGCAGCGGCGGCGAAGGTTGAGAGGATCATGGTGAGTGGTAGACCGATACAGAGCAGGCGAATCGAGAGATCCCGCTCGCGAAGGAGGGCTTTCAGGTCAATGGTGGATGCTTCAACAAAGAGAATCGACACAAGCGTGATCTCTGCGACGAGCCGGATCACGGAGTCCTCAAGCGTTGAGTCAAACCAGCCGAGGCCCAGCGGCCCCACTGCTATGCCAACGGTCACGAAGATCATGGGTGCGGTAATCGGCATCCGCTCCGAGACCCGTGAGATCAGCCCATAGGCGAGGGTCAGAATCGCGAGAAAGAGGATGATCGGGTAGTCGTGCAAGGTCTCGTTCCTGGTTGTCCAGCGCGACTTTAGCAGTCGGGTCCAATTTTAAGGGGTATTGTTCCAGGGAAAGAGTCGGCGCAGCATCACAGAACCACCAAAGACTCAGACCTATGAACGAACCCGCAATCGACGGCGGCCGCCTTTGGGCAAGCCTCATGGAGTTGGCTCAGCTTGGGGCGACCCCTGCCGGTGGCTGCAATCGCCAGGCGCTCACCGAGATCGACGCTCAAGGTCGAGCCCTCTTTACGAGCTGGGCAGAGACCATCGGCTGCCGGGTACACACCGATGCCATCGGCAACCTTTTCGCTCGAAGGGACGGTACGGATCCGGACGCGCCGGCAATACTGCTGGGCAGCCACCTAGATACCCAGCCCACCGGCGGCCGCTTCGATGGGGTGTATGGCGTACTGGCTGGCCTGGAGGTGCTGCGCACGCTGGAAGACCTTGGGCTGCACACTCGCTCACCGGTCATCGTTGCTTCCTGGACCAACGAAGAGGGCGCCCGGTTCCCGCCTGCCATGATGGGCTCCGGGGCCTGGGCGGGGGAGTTTGATCTCGAGGCAACCTACGCCACCGCCGACAAGGACGGCGTCACGGTCCGGGAAGCCTTAAGCGCAATCGGCGCGCTCGGTGAAACGCCGGCCGAACCATTTCCGGTCAAGGGCGCGTTTGAGTTGCACATCGAGCAGGGCCCGATTCTCGAGGCGGAGCAGAAAACGATCGGTGTGGTCACCGGTGTGCAAGGCATTCGCTGGTATGACCTGACGCTGACCGGGAAGCCCTGCCATGCAGGGCCTACGCCCATGGAGGTCCGGGAAGATCCCGTTCAAACCCTTGGCGAGGTGCTGACCAGGCTGTATCCCATCGCAACGGATCACGCACCCTGGGGACGCGCGACCGTTGGCGATCTTGTCACAGAGCCTGGATCGCGAAACACCGTGCCTGAGCGGATTCGCGTGACCGTCGATCTACGCCATCCGGATCAGGAGGTGCTTGAAGCCATGCACGAGCGCCTTGGCGCACTCTGCACAGAACAGAACCGTCGTGGTGCCGTGCAGGTAGACCTTGAAGAAATCTGGTACTCACCGGCCATCCGCTTCGATGACGGATGCCTCGATGCCATCCGCACCGCCGTGGAACGTACCGGTGATCCGAGCATGGAAATCGTAAGCGGCGCCGGTCATGACGCCGCCTATGTGTCCCGGGTTGCGCCAACGGCCATGATCTTCATCCCCTGTCGCGATGGCCTGAGCCATAACGAGGCCGAGTACGCGAAGCCGGAAGACATCACCGCCGGCGCTAACGTGCTGCTGAACGCGGTACTGGCGCTGGACGCCAGCTGAAACGGGGCCGAAAGCTGGTTAGCTTTCAGGACGAGCCTAAGGAACCACGATCCTGCAGCACGGCTTCCAGGCCAGCCCGCAAACCATCAGTCATCCTCGTCTTCGTCGTCGTCGTCGTCGTCGTCGTCGTCGTCCGTTTCGACGGAGACAATTTTCACGCCGCCGAGGCCAGCAGCCACGAAGAGGTAGTCGTCTTCGTATTCAACATGATTCACAGACTCGAGCTCGCCGAACTGTAACTGACCGAGCACCGCAAGAGACGGCGCCTCGTCGCAATCGTAATCATCGAAGTCGTCTTCCGCGGCGGCAACGTAAACGCCCGCTTCACCGTTGGAGATGAACATCAGGTCGTCGTCAACGGAAACGGCGTTGGTCACGACTACCGAGGGATCCAGACCCAGGCTCGCAGGATCAGGGCGAGGAACGTTGCCGACGATCGCTCCATCGTCCAGGCAGACGATCTGCACGCCCTCTGCGCCCGCCGCGACGAAGGCATGGTCACCGGCAACATCAACGGTCGTCTTCGCCTCCGGCACGTCAGCACCCGGAAAGGGGAAAGTATTCAGCAGCGTCAGGGAACCGCCGGGAAAGTCTCCAGCCTCGAAGACTGACAGCTGACCGGGAGTACCTTGCGCTACGACCAGCCGATCTCCAGCCAGCGCCGCCCAGCGAGCGTCATGGAGCGGGTAGGCGCCGCGCTCGTCCAGAGTCCAGCTGCTATGGGCAGTAATTTCGCCGGCGTTTCCAGAAGTCACGTAAAGCGTGCTGCCGGTCCGGAAAACGCTGGTTGCGGCAAAGCTTGTGAGCGGCTGGCGCAGATAGCTGACAAGCGTAAAGCGGTCGCTGCGCAGGGGCACGCGATCGAGGACGGCGGCAAAGGGCACGTTCGGATCGTCCGTTGCAGAGGCTGCATAAACAGCACTGCCCAGAGCCGAAACGTGGTTAACGTCCGTGTCGTTGAAAACAACCTGCGACAACACGCGGGGTTCATCAGAGCTGAAGTTCCCGATCCAGTCGACGGCGCCTTTGCGCGCTTCCCCGCGGAGGTTGTAGCTGACCATACCGCGGTCAAAGATACTTAAAGCGACGGAAGTCGCCTGCAACGTATCGCCACCGACCACTGGTGAGGCAATCTCGGCGATGAGCGTCAGGTCAATGCTCTCAATGGCTTGGATCGCAAAGTCCGACGAAGCGCCGCCGGTACCATCCAGTTCCTTGCTCACACCATCCGTCTCGGCATTGAGCAGTCGGACTGCACCAAAGGAAGTGCCGGTCACCGGATCCTCAATGTCGATGGTCTCCGAGGGATAGCTCACCCGTGCATCAAGCAGGTCCGGATTATTGATAGTAGCCGCGTTATCGATGGTTTCATCAGCGCCAAAGAAATCCGAGTTCGGATCGAAGGCCTGATACTTCTCGCCCCCGCCGCAGGCTGCGATCAGGGCGCAAAGGGTCAGCCAGGTGACGCCTCTAGCTGTACGGCGGACCAGAGCTGTTACGGATGCTGATTGCGGGGTTTGCTCGAATTCCTGAAGACTCACCGTGTTTGTTCCTGATGCACTACCACGTCATCTGGATCGGCCACGGCCTGCTTAACTTAACCGTCACTCTGTGACGCGCGTCACAATTCCTTGAGGTTCATCACTGCGTGGCGGTTTTTCGGGCTCCGGCGTGGACCAGCGTGCCGTGCGGGTCATCTCACCCCAGCTGCCTTTGCGACCGAGCATCCAGCGCAAGAGTCCGAGCAGACGGAAAAACGCGTTCAGCTGCCGATAACCGAAGTTCTCAAGAATCGCCACGGCAAAGAGGGCGGCCATGTGTCGTGCCCGCGGATAGATGTGAAAGGAAAGTTCTTCCAGAAGCAGAGCGCTCGTGGAAAGCAGGATCCCGAGGCCAATAGCTACCAGCATGAAAGCGAGGTAGGCCTCCATGGAAATCCAGCCCTGTAGATAAGCCAGGGCGAAAAACAGATAGCCACCCACCTCGAGGAGCGGGCCCAGGAACTCAAAAAGGAACATGAAGGGAAAGGCGAACCAGCTCACCCAGCCCCCGCGCAGGTTGCACATCATGCGGAAGTTCATGGTCAGGCTTTCGGCCAGTCCATGCTGCCAGCGCTGTCGCTGATTCTTCAGAGTTTTGAGATCTTCCGGCACCTCGGTCCAGCAGATGGGGTCCGGAACGAAGGTGATGCGATAGGGCCGTTTCTCCTTCCGCAACATCTTGTGGATACGCACGACCAGTTCCATATCTTCGCCGACCGTGTCCGTTCGATAACCGCCGGCGGCAATTACCGTCTCTTTCTTGAAGAGGCCAAAAGCGCCGGAGATGATCAGCAGCGCGTTGATCGGCGACCAGCCAAGGCGCCCGAACAGGAACGCCCGCAGATACTCCACAACCTGAAGCAGCGCGAGGGGGTTTCGCGGCAGCGCAATCTTCTCCATGAACCCGCCGCTGACCCGGCAGCCATTGGCGATACGAACGGTCCCGCCACAGGCGACCGTGTTCGGATCATCTAGAAAAGGCTGGACGATGCGCTGCAGGCTGTCCGGCTGCAGCACCGAGTCCGCATCAACACCGCAGTAAAGCGGAAAACGTGCGGCGTTGATTCCCGCGTTCAACGCATCCGCCTTGCCGCCGTTCGCCTTGTCGATAATGCGCAGGTTCGGATAAACCCGGGAACGATAGACCGTTCGCACAGGCTGCGTTTGCAGTCTGATGCGATAGGCCTCAGGAAAAGGAATCAGTTCAAACTCTTCGATGAGCCGGGCAAGAGTCCCATCGCTCGATCCATCGTTGATGACGATCACTTCAAACTCCGGGTACTTCAGCTGCAGCATTGCCCGGATAGAGCTCGTGATTGTCGCTTCTTCGTTATAAGCCGGTACGAGAATGCTCGTCGGTAACTCGAAGTTGGCATAGACGCTCGGCAGACTGTCCACACCCCGGGCCTGCATGTAACGTCTGAGGCTCGACATGGCAATCACGTTCAGCGCCATGTAGCCCAGATTCAGAAACACGAAGTAGCCGAGAAACACCCACTGCGCCGCGTGTATGAATTCTTCGCTGATCATCAGAGCGTCTCTTCGGCGATCACCTGCTCGAGGATGTCTCGGGCATAGCGATCTTCCTGCGCTGCCTGGATTTCCTCGAGGCGCTCCACGGTTACAAAGGGAAAGTCAGCGAGGGTCTGAGCCGCGCGATAGCGAACCCACCAGCCTTCATCAGACAAGAGCCCAATCAGCGCCGCCTCGTCTTCCGGCTCACCGATACGGCCGAGGGCAACGGCTGCCAGCATGCGAATATGCCAGCGCGGATGGCTGACAAGTCGACGCACGATCGGAAGCTCGCGGGGGTTATCGAGGGTGCGCAGCAGCGCGGTGATGATGTAGTCGTCGTCTGAGTGTTTCAGGAGCCGGTGGGTAAGGTCGTCGGCCACAGCCAGATGACAGGTGTCGAGATAGCCAAGGAGACGGTTCGCCTTTTCCGGAGTTGCTGCAAGGATCGCCGCGGCCAGTGGCTCTGAAACCGCATCAGGACCGGCGCGCCTGAGAATGGTGGCAACACGCGCCGGCGGCCAGTCCTCCCGTTCCGCCATGTGCGGGATCACAATCGGCAGCGCAAGTTCCGCATCGATCTGTACAAGGGCGCTGGCAGCCAGCAGCGAGAGCAGCGTATTGCGCGATTCAACGAGTTCACTGATCCGTGCCCAGGCCCGGTTTTCCCCCAGGTGGCCGAGCGTGGCCGTTGCTACGAGTTTGTGGCGGATGCTGCGGCGGTCGAGCATCTTCCAGACGCGCTCGTCGACGCCCACTTCCCTGGCCAGGGCATTCAGGCGCGATTCCGCGCTGCCGCGAATCGAGTCGTGGGTCACGTTCCATTCGTGCAGGAAAAACTCCAGATCCCGATTCTTGAGTATGGGCAGCGGCTCATGGCGCTGCGAGCCATCGCTCACGGCCTCCGCAAGGATCGGCCGCCAGACACCGACAAAGGCCGTATAGCGCCGTTGTCGGAGGGTGAGCGCCGCGCGCAGCAGAAAGGCGTAGGCAAGCAGCACGGCGGTCGCCACCAGGGCAAACTGCCCGGACAGCACCGCAACGCGGATAATGGATTCAGAATTGGCGAGTGAATCCAGCACGGAACCGCTGCTTATCGTATAGCGTTGTCCAGGCCTGGCCGAGCTCCCAGGTCAGCGCCCAGCGGTCGCTCAACCAGTGTTCGCCGGTGAGCGTGAGGGTCTGTACTTCGTTGACGATGAAGAACCCGCCGCCAACGCTTTCAACCTCCTCACCATTTGAAGCGATGAGGCTCACCCGGCTGCGTTCCCGATAGAAACGATCGAGCTGAGCACGATGGCTGAAGATCAGTGGCCCGCTGTTGATAGAGGCCGCATAAATCGTGTAGCCGGCCCGGTAGCGGTTAAACCAGTAATCGCCGGCCAGGGTAAAGAGATCAAGCTTCGATGCGGTGTACTCCGCGTGGCGCCACCCGCCTTGAACACCAAAGCCCAGGGGCAGGCGACGGTCGAGCTGCGCGGCAAGACTCCAGGACGGGAGCACCTGGGCATCAGGCGCGCCGCTGCCTTCGATGAGCAGCGTCCAGTTTTCTCCGATCCCTATATTCGCACCGAGTTTGAGCTCCTGGTCAGCCTGATCGAAACGTTCCGTGGCTCGAGCCTGACCAAGGAGCGTTGTACGGGGATTCAATCGGTAGCTCCCTGCCAGGTAAAACTCCTGCCAGCTCGAGAAACCGTTATTGAGATTGTCGTAGATGAGGCCGCTGTCGAGGCGGGCGCGACTCGGTGGTTCGTAGCGTGCCCAGTCCGCATTCGGAAAGCGCGCCCGGGCCGCATCGGCGAAGGCCACCAGCTCCGCCCTCGGCAGGTCATCACCTGCGGCAATTCGGGCATTCAGCTCAAGGCGCCAGAGCTCTTCGTATTCCGGAGCAAGCGCACGCGCCCGTTCAAGCACCGGTAACGCATCCTCCGGACGGCCCATCCAGACGAGCACCTGACTTTTACCAAGCAGGTAGTCAACGTTCGACGGCGCTGAGTCGAGGAGTTGATCGAAGCTTGCGAGCGCCCCCGCATAGTCCTCAGACCAACCGAGCAGCCGGGCTTCAAGAAAACGCGCTCCGGCATCGTCAGGATGTTCCTCAAGCCAGGCCGTGAGCACAGCCAGGGCGCCGGCCTCATCACCGGCTGCCACAAGTCGTTCGGCCGCTAAGAGACCGTCTTCGTCAGCCGCCCTTTCTTCGACCGCTGCTTCCTTCACCTCAGCTTCGTTGATCTCAGCGTCGACGTCTGCCCCGTTGACCCCGGCTTCGTTGATCACCGCGCTGACCTGCGGGGCTGCTAGGGCGTGCTCCTTAAGCGTCGACACTTGGGGTTCGGCGGCCAGCACTTCCGGTGCAAACAGCATGAGCAGCCAGGCGCAGACCCGGCGGGTATTGCTTGTCGTCTTCATGGGTGTGCCGTCCGGCTGGTCGAGCGGCTGGCAATGTGCCGCTTGATCCGAGCCAGCAGTTCCCGGGGGTTGTAGGGCTTCATGACGTAGTCGTTGGCGCCGGCTTCCAGGGCGCGAACCACGTCCTCTTCAAGAGAGCGGGCTGAAAGCATGATGACGGGCGTTTCCGCCCAGGCATCAGAGTTGCGGATCTCCCGGACAATTTCGAAGCCGTCTCTGTAGGGGAGCATGACATCGAGCAGGACAATGTCCGGCGGCGGTGACTCCTCAACGAAATGGACCGCATCGCGACCATTGTTTGCCACCAGAACCTCGAAGCCTTCCCGTTCGAGCATGTACTCGAGGAGGTAGGCCACGTGTTCACTGTCTTCCACCACCAGCGCCGTTGCAGCGTCGCCGGCCCCATCCATGGGCAGATCGCGGGTGCGCGTCATATCCTTGTTCATCCACTATCTATCGGTCCCGTCAGCGTGGAGTTGAATCAGGAAGGTGCACCAGTTCACATTCCTGAACGGCCGGGGCCCGCAGTGCTGAGTCCGCCCGGTCAAGATCCTCAGGGGCCAGCCGATAAAGCCTCCGTGCACCGGACCAGGCCCGACCTTGAAACCCTGCATCCTCCCTCTGCTGTTGATCTTCTGCCTCTGTGGCGCCACGGATGCGAGGTCAGACGGAAGCACCAACGCTTCGAGCTGGCTGCAGTTCTGCGAGTCCGCGCCAGGTGCTGAGCCCATACGCAGCCGCGAATATCTGCACATTGACGGCAGCCGCCGAGTCCTGAGCCTGGCAGAGCAGCCGGATCCAGCCTGCACAAACCTTGAACTCTCGGTCCCTGCGGACGCCGTGCGCTGGTTCGGACGCGTCTCCAGGAAGAAAGCCTCGGCGGTCGGTCGTGGGGTCATCCTGCAAGGCCTTGTGAATGAAGACGGGGAAGGTGTCAGAATCAGCGAGGTGATCGTGAGCGACGCCACCGAAACCGAGAAGGCGGCACTGCCGCTTAAGGAAAACCTGCTGACCGCCTTAAACGGCCGCGTCTATGGCGTTGAAGAGCGCGCTCGCCTGACGATGACGGGAACGGGCCTGACACTGGAATGCCGTGCGGGTGAGCATCCCGCCGGTGTGGTGCTGCGCAACGACCGATCCCGGCTACCAAGGGTGTCCCTCGAACTGGTCCTGACCGCAGAAACCACCGCAGCCTTTGCTGTCGGCTATGCAGATGGGATAGGTCATCGCCTGGAAGCGCCAAAACCGCTCGGCCGCGTGACCACATCGGGGCGCCAGACTTTTGCTTTGCCAGCCTCACACAATTCCGCGACCGGCGATTCCGTTCCGGACTTCGCCTTTACGCTGCAATGCCCCTCTGCGGCGGGCAGTCTCGCACTCGCGAACCTCGAAGTAACAACCGACCCTGGTGTGCGCACGCCAGAACGCTCCATCTGGATCTGGCGCCCTTCGGAATGGCTCGAGAACGCCGACGCGCTTCTGACAGAACTTGTTACTCTCGGCACACCGGTGGTGTATGTGAGCGTTCCACTCGCGGATTCAGCCCCTGGTGCTCTGACCGTCTCGCACCCGGAAGCCCTTGCCGAGTTTATCCGCCGCGCCGCTGAACGCCGGATCGATGTCTGGGCCGTGGAGGGAGACCCGCATGCGGTGCTCCCAAGCGGTCAGACACACTTTGCGGAGCGGGCCAGAGCCCTGGATGCCTTCAATGCAGGGCAACCAGCGGCAGAGCGCCTCGCTGGCGTGCAATACGACATCGAACCTTATCTGCTGCCGGAGTTCGCGCTGGACCAGGACGCCTGGCTTGCGGCCTACGTGGAGACCATTGCGGGTCTGAAGCGGGAACTGACCATGCCGCTGGAAGTTGCCGTACCCTTCTGGTGGTCAGGGTTGACGACGGGCGGTGGCCGGCTGCTGGATCGCCTCGCGCCCCATGTGGACGGCGTTAACGTCATGAACTACCGAACGGATCCGGTGCTGTTGCAGCAGTTCGCTGAGCCTTTCCTGGCCTGGGGTGCAACCGAGGGTGTGGCCGTGCGTATTGCCCTCGAAGCCGGTCCCATTGCCGATGAGGATCGCTGGCACTATCGCGCAGCCGAAAGCGGCCGTCTCTGGCTGCGGAAAATCGGCGGCGAAGATGTGCTGGTGCTGTTAGACCGGCCGCGACCGTCGCCGACAGGACTGGCGTTGAGCTTGTCCCATCAATCGCAGCTGGTCGGCAGCCACATCACATTCAAGGGTGACCTCACGCGCATGCAGGGGGTCATGGCTGAGCTCGAGTTGATCTGGAGTGTCTGGCCAAGCTTTGCAGGCCTCGCGCTGCACGAGTACCGGCTGGCCGAGCTTACTCACTGACCTGCGCTCAAACGCCCTCCAGCAGAAATACCGCAAACCAGCCTTTCGGGTCCGTCCAGGTGCCTACCTCGGAAAAACCAGCCCGCGCCGCCAGTTCCAGAAAGCCAGTCCGTTCGTACTTGAAGGAGTTTTCTGT
>JBCDDI010000016.1:0-17160 GCA_039180365.1 Pseudomonadota bacterium | reverse complement strand
CGAGCTCATGCAGGAACTCGAGGGTCTCCACCGGATAGCCATTGAACGCCGGCACGCTGCCCCTCCCTGAGCTAGCCTCCCGTTTGATTCTAGGCTGGGCGCCTGGCAAAGCGCCAGTGGACTGGCAGCGCCGCCATTACGGGCGTTCATCGCGACAAGGCTGCTTCCCTGCTGCTCCGCACCTCCGCTGTGCGCATGCGCCGCCCTGTCAGGCCCTTTTCGGAGCGGGCGGTGTGGCCGCCATAAAACAGAGGGAGCCCAGCAGCGCGAAGCCTGCCAGCACGCTCAAGCCAACTTCGTAGTTGCCATAAATGTCAGCCATGATGCCGGCAAATACGGGACCCCCAGACATGCCGAGCATCACGATGAGAGAAGAGAAGCCCATGATGGTGCCGAAGGAGCTGGCACCGAAGTAGTCGGCTCGGAGCGCCACCATAAGCGGACCGCGCGTCCCCCAGGCAAGACCATGGAGCACCGTAAAGGCGAGGACCATCAGGAACGAACTCGCAAAAGTGACGAGCACCAGACCCAGGGCATGGGCCACCATGCAGGCAACGCAGATGAAACGTTTGTTCAGCCGATCGCCGAGGTAGCCGCCGGATAGCTGGCCCACCATCTGAAATGCCGTGAGCAGGGCAACCACCACCCCGGCCTCAGCGACGCTGTAATCGAGTCCTTCGGTCAGGTGCGCAATCAGGTGCACCATGACCGCGGACACGGTCAGCAGTGCCAGCGCGTGACCAAGAGAGATGAGCCAGAAGGAACGCGTTCGCATCGCTTCCCGGGCCGTAAAGTCCCGGGTTTCCGGCTCTGCTGGCGGCGCATCGGTCGCGGCGGGCTCTGGAATCGCATCCCCATCCGGCACTTCGCCAATTTCCGACGGACGATGCCGGACCAGTTGGACGAGGGGTAACCCCACTACCAGAACCGTGACCCCTGAGATGAAGGCCGTGGTTCGCCAGCCGAAGGTCTCCAGCAACAGGATGACGATGGGGACGCAGAGACCGCCAATGGAGAAGCCGAGCTGAGATATGGCAATGGCTTTGGCCCGATGGCGATTGAACCAGTTGACGATGGACACCATGAGCGTCGCAAAGCCCCCAAGGCTCGACCCGAGGGCAATGACGACAAAACAGAGATAGAAGGTGAGCACCGAGTCCACCAGGGAGAAGAGCATAAAGCCGACCCCAAAGAGTGCGGTGCCAATGGTGAGGATCAGCCGGGGACCGAATCGGTCCACGAGCCAGCCCTGGAGCGGCCCGAGAATGCCGCTTTCAATCCGGGTGAGGGCAAAGGCCCCGGCCACAAGCGTTTTGCTCCAGCCGAAGTCGTCGAGCAGGAAGACCATGTAGGCGCCGTAGGACTGCATCCACAGTACGGCAGCCAGCCACTGCACGCCGCCGGAGGCGGCAACAATCCACCAGCCATAGAACACGTGCCCGCGGGGACGGAAGAGCTGGTCGAGTCTGTGATTCAAGGCGGACACGGGGGCGACGATGATACGCGAGAGTCAGCGGCATATCAGAGCCATATCAGAGAGAGATCAGAGATAGATCAGAGATACAGCGGATTGCCCGCTGGGCAGATCGCGGCACCGGATGGTCACCGCGATCAATCGAAGGGGATCTGCGTCCTTCTGCCCGCACCCTTCTGCCCGCGCCCTTCTGCCCGCAACCTTCTGCCCGCGCTCGTCGCCGCGGGCTGTCGCAGCTTAAGCGTCTGCGCAGGCAGCCTTAGCCCGCAGGGATCATCGCCACGGGCACCGCCTCATCCCGACCACCGACGAGATACTCAATCACCACATCACCCCAGCCATATTTCTCGCGCATGAGGGCGTTCAGCGTTTCCGCCTGTGCCATCTGCGTCTGGGCCGTATAAGCGTCGGTTACATCCGCCCGCCGCAGCGTCGCCGCGGGGTTCTCGAGCAGGCGCTGATACCAGCCGGAGTCGGGGCCGGCTCTGAGGTACTGGACACCGTCGATTTCTACCACCCAGAGGCGCGTTTCCTTAAGGCCCTCGGCGCTGTCGCTCCCAAGCACAACCACCTCGCCGGACTCCGAGGCAACAAACTGCAGGGCAAAGACCAGGACCACAAGACCCAGCAGGGTGCCAAGGGTGTAAAGCAGGTATTTCATCGTTTTCTCCTCGCGCGCGCGGCGCCCGTTGCTTCGCCGATGTTGCGCTTATCACTGCAGCACCGACTTTCTGTTGACGATGAAAATATCCTAGTCCGATTATTGTTTAATATCAAACTATTTAATTTTGAACAATTAGTCCCGATCCGCTAGCCTCGTCCCATGAGCCACCGCAAATCAGACTCCGGCGCTCCGGAAGCGCTCGCCTTCGAGTTCTTTAACGAGGTCGGGATCATCAGTCAGCTCAGCAGCACGCGCATGCAACGAGCGCTGCCGCACGGTATGACCCAATCGCAGTTTTCCGTCCTGAACTGGTTCGTCCGGGTAGACACCCAGGCCTCCCCGACGCGTCTGGCCAACGCCTTTCAAGTGACCAAAGGTGCCATGACCAACACCCTCGGCAAGCTCGAGGAGAAAGGTTTCATCAGCATCGAACCGGATCCAACCAGCGGCCGGAGCAAGATCGTCACCATGACAAGCGCGGGCGCCAGAGCGCGGAAAGCGGCACTGGGAGCCCTGACTGCGGATCTGGAGCAGTTCCTTGGGGCCTTTTCCGTTAGCGACCTTCGCACCGCGCTGCCGTTTCTGAAGGAAGTGCGCGCCTTTCTTGACGCGGCCAGAGAGTGAACGTCTGAGGCTCGTCGCGGCTGTCCTCAGCAGCCTCAGCAGCCTCAGCAGCAGCGGTCCCTGCAGCGCCCAGGGCGTCTAGGTTGAGCCCAATTCATCAAGCCAGCGCAGGATTGTGGCCCGGTCGGCATCGAGATGCGGCGGTTCGGACAGCGTGCGTGAGCCTTCGATGTCGCCCTTTAACGCCACGGAACGCACGCCTCTACCCCCCTCAAAACGCTGCGCGGCGGCGGCCGGTTCTTTGAAAACGGCGGCCATGTCGTTAACAAAACCGAAGGGCACCTTCCGCTCGCGCATGGCCGCATCTACCGACGCCGCGTCGAGGCTCAAGAGCCGCTCGGCGAGCAGCTGGTTAAGCGCGTCCCGATGCCGTACGCGCTCGGCGTTGCTTGCGAAGCGCGCATCCTCGGCGATTTCGGCAAGTCCGAGCGCATCCATGAACGCCCGGAACTGCCGCTCCGTGCCAACGGCGACCACAAACTCGCGCCCATCACGAGTGGCGAAGATATTGCCGTAGGGAACAATGTTCGGATGCTCAGAACCCATGCGCCCGGGGATCACATCGGCCACCAGGTAGTTACTCGCCTGATTAGCCAGCGACGCCGTCGCAGCTCCGAGGAGTGAGGTCGACAGATAGCTGCCTTCGCCTCGGTTCGCTCGTTTCAGCAGCGCCAGCAGCAGTCCTTCCTTCAGCTGGTGGGCGGCGAGCAGGTCCATGAGGGCGACCGGCATTTTTACCGGACCACCCTCCGGTTCTCCGTTCATGTGGGTGAAACCGGCCTCCGCCTGAATGATCGCATCGAAACCCGGCCGCGGATCGTCCGTGCCATAGGCGGTCACCTGCAGATAGATGAGGCCGGGATTCGTCGCGGAGAGACGGTCGTAGTCGAGGCCGAACTTCACCTCGTCACCGGGCTTGTAACCCACGATCACAACATCAGCCGCCGCCGCGAGGCGTTGCACAATCTGTTGATCCGCCGCATCGGAGAGATCGAGGGCAATGGATTCCTTGCCCCAGTTTGCGCTCGAGAAGTAGGCCGTAACATCCGAGTCGCGGGACTCGCTGCCGAGATACCAGCCGCGGGTGGGATCACCGATATCCGGCGGCTCGGCCTTGATGACACGGGCACCGAGCTCCGCACAGAACTGGCCGACGAGAGGTCCCGCCAGGACGTTTGCCAGCTCAAGAACAACAAGCCCCTCAAGGGGCTGCTCATCAGGCGCCACGGGGTTCCGCCTCTGAAGGAGCCTCAGCGCTGAGGGCACCTGATCCTGTTGCCGGCTCTGCCGCTTCCGTCGTTTCCGTCGTCTCCTTCGTTTCTGACATTTCCGACGTTTCCGGTACCGCGGCTTGCGGTTCACTCGCCTCCAGTAAAGACTGTCCCGGACCCGGCTGGGGACGGAGCTCCTCTTCGAAGACCCGACGGTAAACGGCCCAGGACGCCATGAGCATGGCACCGATCAGCGGACCGATCAGCAGGCCGATGGCACCGAACATAAAAAGACCGCCGAGCGTCGTCAGCAGCACGAGGACGTCGGGCATCTTCGTATCTGAGCCGACAATGAGCGGCCGCAGCACGTTGTCGATGCTGGCCACAAACACCCAGAACCATCCGGCCAGAAACAGCGCTACGCCGTACTGGCCCTGAACCGCAAAATAAATGGCCACCGGCAGCCAGATGATCACCGGGCCAACAAAGGGAATCACCGACAGAAAGCCCATGACGATGCCCCAGAAAACCACGCCGGGGATATCCACCAGGTAGAAGGCGAGGCCGCTGAAAAATCCCTGCACGGCGCCGATCACCACCATGCTCTTCAGCACCGAGCGGGTGACGTTGGCGCCGACAAAAAGAAACTCCTGCCGATCCGATTCCCGGAGCGGCATGCTCGCCACCACCTCTTTCGCCAACTCCTCACCGGCCAGCAGGCAGTAGAAGAAGAAGTAGGACGCAACAAACACGTCCAGAAGAAACAGCGCCGTTGTCCGGGTAACCTGCGAGAGCGTATTGGCAACAAAGCGGCCCACGGTGCCGGCAATCTGGCCCAGCTTGCTGGTGAGTTCATCGCGGAGCGATTCAAGCTCCGCCTGGAAATCCAGCCACTCGGGCAGGTTCAGGGCCAGCAGGGGAGCGGGGCCATTCAGGCGGCTGCCGAGCCAGCTTGATGCCTGGTCAACAAATGAGAGCGCCTGCGCCGCTGCCAGACCCAGCAGCACAAACATCGGCACAATAACGACAACAAACAGCAGCACAAGATTCAGACCTGCTGCAAGCTTCGGATTCATGTAGCGGGAGAACCACTGCTGGAGCGGATAAAACATGAGCGCCGAGGCACCGGCAAAAACCAGGGCGCCGAAGAATCCGGAGATCATGAAGGAGAACACGGCCAGCAGCGCGAGCATCAGCACCACGGCGAAGGTCCGGCGCATGGTGGCCGTGGATTCGATCAAGGGCTGATCTCCAACTCTTCCAGGAGCAGCGTGCGCAGATCCGAAGCAATGGTATCGGCGTGGAGAAAGGAGACGCTGTAGATATTCCGGATCCGGCGCTCCCGGTCGATCAGGTAGACGCGCAAGAGGTGCGCAATGGTGCCCAGGGGCTGGCCGGTTTCGTCAGTTTCGCGGATCACCCACTGATCATAACCGTTAAGAATCGGCTTGAGCGCCGCAATACCGGTCGTCGTCAGAAACCGCCAGTCCGCGCCATCCGTACGCTGAAAGCGGCCGCCGTAGCCACGCATCACCGCCGGCACGTCGTGCTCGGGATCAAAACTCAGACTCAGCAGCCTGACCTGACCCTCAAGATCGGCGGCGGCCGCGAGCTTCCGCGCTACTTTGCTGAAAACGTGAGTGGCAAGCGGGCAACCGTTAACGTCCGAACAGCTCGTATAGATAAACGAGAGCAGCACGAGGCGGTCACCCATGAGGTCGTGGAGCTCGTGCGCCTGCCCCTGACTGTCGAGGACCACACCATCCGTCGCCGGGCCTAGCGGTGGCAGTTGATAGGTCCCAGGTACCGGCGCCGGATAGCTGAGCTCTGCATAGCCGGGAGCAAGCACCACAGGTTCCCGGTGCTCGTGCGTCTCAGTTTTTGCCGGATCCGCCGCCAGAACTTCACCCGGAGAAGCAGCGCCTGCCAGGCAAAGCCCTAAAAGGGCGAGGCGCGCGACGCGGGACTTAAGCAGAATTCGGCCGCGACCCGCGCGCGCGCCCAAGACCAGCGCAGTGGTCTTCGCCACCAATGGCCTGCCGTCAGTCGTCGGCGTCAACGGACTCCTCAAGGTCTTCGGGTCCGCGCAGCCCATAGAGACCGTAGGCGCCAAAGCGCATCTGGTGCGGCGCCCCGAGCCCGGCGGCCAGGAAGTCGATGTGGAACTCGGGGGTGAGGCTTTCACCGTCCCAGTGGTAGAGCTTGAAGTATTGCAGGTCGCCGCCGGTGCTCTCCTGCTTGTCCCAGTTCGCGAGCAGTGAGGAGGTGAAGTAGACGCGCTCCCCGTCCCAGCTCTGGGACACCATATTGACCTGCTCGCCAATCTGCTGCTCGAAGACCTGCACCGGAGTGCGCGGGTCACTGACGTCATACATGCGCACGAGGCCGTCATTCCAGGTGTTCACCCAGAGCAGGTTGTCGTCCGCGCTGATGGAGATATCAACCGGCAGGGGAATCTTCGATGCATCGCCAATATCGGCCACGGCTTCCGCCTGCCATTCGCCGGCGTCGTCTTCAAAAATGAGCCAGATCTTCGAGGTGAGTGCCGTGGACGTAAAACAGTAGTCGCTCCGCGAACCCCAGGCGCAGCGGATTTCCAGCGGGGCACCGGGTACGTCGAGGACCTTCTTCGGTTGCCGCGTGTGCAGATCCCAGACAACCACCGTATTGCCAAAACGTTTCATGGCCTCGGGATCCGCCATCATGGCGCCCAGGTTCATCATGTAGTTGTTCCAGCCGGTGAAGGAGGACGTCAGCATGACGTTCCGGCGCGGCAGCACGCGGACGTCATAGCCATAGCCGTCGGCAAACTGCCCGGACTTCGCCGCTCCCTGCAGGTTGTCGTCTGTGGGCATCCAGTAGGTGGCAATGTACTCGCCGCTGTTTGTGTACTCGACCAGCGCGGTCCGTCCGCCATGGTCCCGATTGTTAGAAAGACCGCTCAGAAGCATGCGGCCAGGGAGCGCGTAGTTCGTGTGCGGGCCAACAACCCCGCCGGTCTTCTCCACAAAGTCTTCAATGGTCTTGTGCAGCTTCGGCGCGGCGGGATCGCTGTGTACGTCGAAGATAAAGATCTTGCTCGTATCCAGGCCGCTCGCCCAGAGATAGCGGCGGTCGTCGGTGAGCCCTGAGTGGTGGGCCTCATTGCGCCCGCCGATGGAGAGCGTGTGCACAACCTGGCCGTACTTCGGAGAACTCGGATTCACGGCAACGGTCACAAGCTTGTCTTCCCCGTCACCGACGCCTTCCACGCCAAGGGTCCAGATGTAGACGAAGTCCTCCTGGCCCACGATCTTCGCCATGTACGGTGACATACAGGTTTCATCACTGTGGGCAGTGGCGGTGACCAGGACGGTAAGCAGACACAGGCTGAAAACCTGCGCTTTCTCGATGAGTTTCCTCATGATTTTTCCCTCTTCTCCCGGGAAAGCTATGCTATCACCTCCCCTGGCGCCGAGGGCATCAATGGGCGTAAGAGCGCGTCACAGAATGCTGATTTTCCTCGCGGTTGCGCTGCTTGGCGCGGCGGTTGGCGCCCCTCTGGTCGCCGCATCCGCCAGGCAAGCTGACGGCATTCGCGTCGGTACAGGCGATCCAAGAAGCGGCTATGAAAGCTCAAGCTTCGAGACCCGCTCCCGGGCGCTGAAGCTTGAGACCGGCACAGCCCTCGATCTGGCCGGGCTGGCGAGGAATCCGCCCCTCGGACTGCCATCCCTCACCGATCCACCAGACTCTGAACTCATCAACCTCGGCCGACGCCTGTTCTTCGACCGGCGCCTATCCGCCAACGAAACTCTCTCCTGCGGCATGTGCCACGTGCCGGAGCAGGCCTTCGCCCAGAACGAACTGGCCACCCCCGTCGGATTCGAAGGCGCCTTTGTGCGCCGGAACGCGCCCTCTATCTACAACGTGGCCTATCTGCCGCGACTCTTCCACGACGGTCGCGAGTCGAGCCTGGTTGCACAAATCTGGTCGCCACTCCTGGCTGATAACGAGATGGGCAACGGAAGCCGCGCGGAGGTCCTCGAGCGGATCCGCCAGCAGACTGACTATGCCGACGCATTCGCCGCCGTTTTTCCCAACGGGCTTACAGAGGCAACGCTTGGCGAGGCGCTGGCCGGCTATCAGCGGGCGCTGCTCTCCGGCGATTCCCCCTTCGACCGCTGGTTCTATGCCGGTGATGGGACCGCCATGAGCCCGGCTGCAAAGCGGGGCTTTTTTGTCTTCACAGAGGCCGGATGCCAGCGCTGCCACGCCTTCGACCACAAGCACGCGCTCTTTACCGATCACGGCGCGCACAGAACCGGCGTGGAATTTGCGAGCCGGGAGCGGGAGGCGACGCCGCCGTCACATCTGCAGCTGGCCCCAGGCGTCCGGGTGCCGCTGGCCGTGTCCGTTCCAGCACCGGATCGACAGGATGAAGGACTCATGGAGATCACGGGAAACGCAGCAGATCGATGGCGCTATCGAACGCCGGGGCTGCGCAACGTCGCGCTCACGGCGCCGTACATGCACGACGGCAGTCTGCGCACCCTGGCGGCCGTCGTGGCTTTCTATAACGATGGCGCCGGGGGCGATCCGGGGCGGGATCAGAGTCTTGTGCCGCTGGGCTTAAGCGCCGGAGAGCAGGCCGACCTGGTGGCGTGGCTTGAAGCACTGACAGGATCGAACGTGGACGCCCTTGCTGCCGACGCCCGGAGCGCGCCCATCGGCGATCGAGGCGCCAGCAACAACGCGGGACCAGCCGCCGCCGCTGACAGGGCAGCCGCTGAAAGGGACGCTGGCGCTGAAACGATAGAAGGCCCTTGAGCTAGTGGGTCTGGCCCCCTGAGCTCTTCCGCCAGGCTTCCGCCGCCGACTTCAGTTCCGCGTGATCTGCCCCACTCAGCGCCTTGAACAGACCTTCAACGAAAGCAGCATCAGCCTTCGCCTTCAGCAGATAGGCAGCCACACCGCGAAAGTTCGCCGCCGCCACATATTCGGCTTTCCGTTTACCGTCATCGGGCCAGCTGCGCTTCAGCACCCACTCCTGCTTACCGTTCGCCGCCGGCGGTTTCAGTTGCAGGGCCTCGTCACCGAGGCGTCCGAGTTCATGCCAAAGCTTGGCGCGGCGATTGCTGGCTGCTTCCCAGGAGGCGTCGCCATCGAGGTGTTTCAGCCAGTCCTTCAGGCGATCGGCCTGCGCAGCGCCCGCACTCGGGCGCGCTGCCGCTTTTACGTCGGCTTTCGGTGCTGCTTTTAATGCGGTTTTTGGCGCCGCCTTTGGCGCCCGGCGCTCCGGTGCGCGAGCTTCGCTCGGCCGCGAGGTGGCCTTGATGCGATCGCGCGTACTCAGCTTTCCATCATCGGCATCCTTCCTGGCCACGCGTACGGGACGCGCTTTTGCCTCTGCGTTCTGTTGCGGTGACTCATCGCCCTCAGCGCCTTTCTGCACTTCGGGCTGCTCCGCTTCGATCATGGCTGCCAGACGAGCATGGCCACGGGCCTTGATGGCGGAAAGCAGATAGGGAGCGCCCTCGAGGCTCTCGGCAACGCGACGCATGCACTGCACGTTGTTATCGATGGTTCCGCCGATGCCGCCTTTCTGACGCCAGACGATTCGGCAGCGCCAGCCGTCCGTGTAAAAAACGGCGTCGGTTTTCGGCCAGTTGAGGTCAAATCTGTCCATGTGCGCTTCCTCTCGGCACCTGATGTGCCTTGAGTAAAGCGCCCAGGGGCAGCGCCGGCTGTGCCTGGCTTCACAGTACCGCCGGCCGGATATGGTCGAGCTGCCACAACCGGGATTGACCGGAACCGAAGGCGGAACTGCGTCACAAAACGCTTTGCTAGACTGGCCTCTATTGCCGCTTGCACGCCACGGAGTTGCCATGGCCGCCACCGATAAACCCGCCATCGCCCGCCAGATCAAACGCTGTGCCCGCCTGGAAGGGACCTTTACGCTGCGCTCCGGCGCGGTCAGCGATACCTACTTCGACAAGTACCGCTTCGAGGCCGATCCACCGCTGCTGAAGCGCATCGGCGAAGCGATGCTGCCGCTCATTCCAAACGGCACCACAGTGCTCGCCGGTCTGGAGCTCGGCGGCATACCCCTGGTCACCATGCTCGGCCAGCTGACAGGTCTGCCCACGGCTTTTGTGCGAAAGGCAGCCAAGACCTATGGCACCTGTCGCTACGCGGAGGGTGCCGAGCTCCAAGGCGAGCAGGTGCTTATCGTTGAAGACGTGGTCTCCAGCGGCGGCGCCATTCTCGACACCCTCGCCATGCTCCGCGACGACGGCATTCGCCCGGCGTCCGCAATCTGTGTGATCGATCGACAGTCCGGCGGCCTTGAAGCCCTGGCGGAAGCGGGGGTCAGACTCACGGCGCTTTACACAATGGCGGACATCGAAAGCGCCTGAGCAGACCGACGCTGCCGGAAAGAAACCCAAAGCGGTCGGCATCGAGGACCGCATGCAGCATTCGAAGTCCGAAGCAACGCCCCTCCCCGAGACCCCTCGGCTCCCAGGGTCCGCCGAGCTAGAATGAGGCGATCACACAGCGAGAATTCTCATGCGCACTTTCCCAGCTGCGTTGCTGCTCATGGCGCTCCTTCCGGGGCCAGCCCTCAGCGCAACGGACGATGCCATCACCGGCTACGCGGCTGCGGCGCCGGAGCGACTGGCCGCCTATATCCAGGTGAACACCCAGAACCCGCCGGGTAATGAAACCCGCGGGGCTGAGTTTCTGGCGGAGATTTTCGACGCCGCCGGTATTGCCTACGAGACAGCGGAGTCGGCGCCGGGGCGCGGCAACATCTGGGCGCGCCTGAAAGGCGGCAAGGAACCGGCGCTCGTCCTGCTGAACCACATGGACGTTGTGCCGGCGGATCTCCGCTACTGGTCCGCCAACCCCTTCGGCGGCACGATTCGCGACGACCATGTCTACGGCCGGGGCGCTCTGGATATGAAAGGTCTTGGCATCGTGCAGCTCCAGGCCTTTCTGGCGCTGCATGCGAGCGGTGCGGCCTTGAACCGGGACGTGATCTTCATCGCCACGGCTGATGAGGAGGCCGGCGGCGCCTTTGGCGCCGGCTGGCTGGTTGAGAACCGCCCGGAACTCTTCGAGAACGTCGGCTATCTGCTGAACGAGGGTGGTGGCGGCACCGTGCTGGGGGAAGACGTGGTCTTCAGCGTCGAACTCACGCAGAAGGTACCGCTCTGGCTCCGGCTCGTAGCGCACGGCAATCCAGGCCACGGTTCCTCGCCGCAGGTGGAAACCGCCGTCACCCGGGCGCTCCGGGCCGGTGATCGGCTGGCGCGCACCCGCTTTGAAGCACGAGTGATTCCTGCCGTTCAGGCCATGTTCGAGGGTATGGCGCCTTATCAGAGCGACCGGCTCACCAGCCGCTACGCGGATATCGGCAACGCCGTAAAGGATCCGGAGTTCATGCACTACCTGCAGCTCACCAACCCGGGTCACCACGCGCTGCTGCGCAACACCTGCTCGCTCACCGGCATGCAGGGATCGAGCAAGATCAACGTAGTCCCGACAGAAGCCATCATCGAACTCGACTGTCGGCTGCTGCCGGATCAGGATCCGGAGGCCTTTGTTGAAGAACTCACCCACATCATCAATGACCCGAACATCACCATCGAAAAGATCATGGGATTCACGCCCGCCGTCAGCTCCCCGGACAACCCGCTCTACCGCATGATCGAGGCGGTGTACGGCGACTACTTCCCCGGGGTTGTTGTCGTCCCGGGCGTGACCACCGGTTTCACGGACAGCCACTTTTTTCGGGACCTGGGTATCGTCAGCTACGGCTACGGCCCCTTTGTGGTAGCGGGTCCGGATCGCCGCGGCGTCCACGGCAATAACGAACGCGTATCCGTTGAAAACATGGTCCGCGGCACCGAGCTCTACTACGAGCTGCTGCAACGCTTCACGACCCGCTGAGCCTGCCTCATGAAAGTGAATCAGGATCAGAGTCTGCCACCTACCGTCGGCGAAGCCCTGCTTGAGGCCCTTAAGGCTTACGGCGTGGACCACGCCTTTGGTGTGCCTGGCAATCACACGGTGGCGCTGTACCGGGGCTTTAACGCCGCAGGTATCAAACACATCACCTGCCGTCACGAACAGGGCGCCGCATTCATGGCCGATGGTTACGCACGGGCAATCGGTCGCCCTGGCGTTTGCGTGCTGATCAGCGGGCCGGGACTGCTGAACGCCGCCACGGCCATCGCCCAGGCTCTGGCCGATTCCATACCTCTGCTTGTGATCACCGGGGTGGCACCGGTGGCGGATCTCGGCATGGGTCGCGGCACCCTGCACGAGCTGCCGGATCAGCGGGCAACGGCGGCGTCTTTCTGCCGGAGCTCACACACGCTCCTCGATCCGGACAATCTGCCAACGCTCATCGGCGCCGCTTTCAACGCCTTCGCGACGGCCAGACCTGGACCCGTTCACCTTGAGATCCCGCTGGATCTCATGGACGAACGGCTTTCCGAACCCCCTGCCTTCAAGGTGCCAGACCTGGCGCCCCCCGGCCCGGACCTCGAGGCATTAAAACGCGCGGCACAGCGCCTTGAGGCTTCAGAGCAACCGCTGCTCCTCATCGGCGGCGGTACCCAGAACGCCAGCCAGGAAGTCACCGCCCTTGCCGAGCGGCTCGATGCGCCGGTGCTGAACACCACCAACGGCAAAGGTGTCGTCCACCGCGACCATCCGCTGGCCGTCGGTGGCAGCCCGAGCCTGCCGTGCCTGCGGCATGCGCTGGCGGAGGCAGACCTGGTCCTCGCCATCGGCACGGAGCTCGGCGAGACCGACTACGACCTGCTCATGGCAGGACCGCTGAAACGCCCGCAGCAGCTCCTGCGCATCGACATCGACAGCAGCGCCCTGCTCAGCACCTTCAGCCCCGATCTCGGCCTGGTCGCCGATGCTGCAGGTGCCTGCCAGGTGCTCCTCGAATACTTACCCGCAGAACATGACAGACAAGGCAACAAACGCACCTCGAAGTTGCGCGAGGCGGTCCACGCGGAGACTCACTTCCATGAGGAAGTGCAGGCGTTCTTCGCGGCTCTCGATCGGGCTGCGCCAGATGCTGTAATCGTCGGCGACTCAACCCGTCCCACCTACTATGCAAGCTGGCAGCTGGAGACGCCGGCTCCGCGGCGCTATTTCCACTCTGTTTCCGGCTTCGGCACTTTGGGCTACGCGCTGCCTGCGGGCTTCGGCGCCGCTGTTGCCGTGGCACCGGAGCAATCCGTCATTGTGCTTATCGGTGACGGCGGCATTCAGTTCACGCTGCCGGAACTCAGCACGGCGGCCGCTGAGGGTCTGCCTGTTGCCGTCATCGTCTGGCACAACGAAGGCTATCGGGAGATCGAGAACAGTATGGCCGCCAAAGGCGTACCCGCTGACTCAACGCTGATCAAAGCACCGGACTTTGCCGCGGCGGCGGCGGCCCACGGCGCAGACTACCGTCGGCCGAAAGATACGACCGAGCTCGAAGCTGCCGTGCGGGAAGCGCATGAGGCCAGCGGCCCGACGCTCATCGAAGTTCGGGAAGGGGAGTTCCTGAGCACGCCAAGTGGAGGCTGGTACGCATGAGTCTGCCTTATTCATCCCTGACCGCTCGCCTCGACACGCCCGGGAGCGATGTCTGGCGCATCCATGACGAAGCGGTCCTCAAGCAGCGCGCCGGAGAAGACATCATTCTGCTCTCCGTCGGCGACCCGGATTTTCCGACACCCGCCTACATCACCGAACACGCCGTCGAGGCGATCAATCGCGGCCGCACGCACTACTCACCGCCTGCGGGCGAGTTCAACCTCCGCGAAGCCATCGCCGCTCTGGAAACCCGGATCACCGGCAGAGACTTTGACCCGGAACAGTTTGTAATTTTTCCCGGCGCCTCCGCGGCGCTTTACGCCGTGTTCTCCTCCATCGCCGATCCCGGGGATGAGGTTGTCGTGCCGGAACCGATGTATGCCGCCTACTACAGCATGTTCGCGGCACTCGGCGTTGAGGTGAAAGCCGTCAGCCTTGCACCGCCGCAGTTCAGCCTCGACGTTGATGCCGTCTTTGCTGCCGTGACCGAAAAAACCCGCGCGGTGCTCGTGAATACGCCGGGGAACCCCTGCGGTAACCTCATCGGCGAAGAAGAACTCCGGGCCCTTGCCAGCGGCTGCAGAGAACGGGACATCTGGCTTGTCTCCGACGAGGTGTATTCGCTCATCACCTTCGAAGCACCGCACTGGTCGCTGCTCCGCTATGAGGGCGACACGAGCAACCTCATCATCATCGACGGTCTTTCCAAGTCTCATGCCATGAGCGGCTGGCGCATCGGCTGGGCGGCGTCCCCGCCGGAGATGTCAGCCCAGCTGACTCGCTTCTCCAGTGCTGCGCTGTTCGGCGTCAGCCAGTTCATCCAGGACGCCGCTGCCTACGCCCTCGAAAACGACACTGCCGACGTGGAAGCCATGCGCCTCGAATATATGCGGCGCCGGGACTATGCGGCGCAGCGCCTCGACGGCATCGCGAAGCTCGACTACTTCCTGCCGAGCGGCGGGATGTTCATGATGATCGATGCAGGCCGGCTCTGTAACGATGGGGCTGAGTTCGCCACCCGGCTCCTTGAGGAGGCCGGCCTGTCGACAATTCCCGGCCGCGGCTTCGGTCCGAGTGCGGCCACCTGGGTACGCATGAGCCTCACACATCCCATTGAAGTCCTGGAAACGGTTTTTGATCGCATGGCCCGCGTCGCTGGAAGCTGACAAGCCGATCAACGGACCAGCTTACAGTCAGGTGTCGTCGGACCAGGGGCGACTGCCGTCTTCCAACGGATAGATGAGGCCCGTCGCGCAGTTGAAGAGCACCACCTCATCCTCGGCCGCAACAAAACCCTGTTCGAGGGCCTGCTGCCAGCCCGCGTAAGTGGCAGCTCCCTCCGGGCAGAGCAGATTGCCGGTCCGGCGAGCAATGTCACGCCGCGCCTCGAGAATCGCCTCATCACTGACAGCAAGGGCGGCGCCGCCGGATTCGCGCACGGCGCGGATGATGAGAAAATCGCCCACGGCCACCGGCACCCGGATCCCGGCCGCCACGGTGCTCGCGTTCTCCCAGACCGGAGCGTGCTCCTCACCGGCTTCAAAGGCCCGAACAATCGGGGCGCAGCCTTCCGCCTGCACCGCAAACATTTTCGGCTTCTTCACGGGATCCCCCGGGCCTCGCTGCCCGGCAAGCCAACCCAGCGCCTCCAGCTCCGCGAAGGCTTTCCACATACCGATCAATCCTGTGCCACCGCCGGTGGGATAGAAGATCGCGTCCGGCAGCCGCCCGGCAAACTGCTCTGCAAGCTCGAGCCCCATGGTCTTCTTACCTTCGATGCGATAAGGCTCTTTCAGCGTGGACAGATCGAACCAGCCCCGCTCCTCGGCAAGCTCGCCAACGAGTCGCCCGCAGTCGTTGATGAGACCGTCGACCCGGAACACGTCCGCCCCGAGCATGGCCGTCTCGGCGATGTTGATCTCCGGTGTATCCGCCGGGCAGAACACAGAGGCCCTGAGTCCCGCCCTGGCACAGTACGCCGCGAGGGCCGCCCCGGCGTTGCCGTTGGTTGGCATCGCGAGATGTTCCAGACCGAGTTCCCACGCCATCGCCACAGCAACTCCAAGGCCCCGGGCCTTAAAGGAGCCCGTTGGCAGACGACCCTCATCTTTCACCCAGAAAGGTCCGCCGGCACCGAGCGCATCGAGACGAATGAGCGGTGTGAGCATTTCACCAAGATCGGGAACGGCGTCCGCTTCGAGAATCGGCAGCAGCTCCCGGAAGCGCCAGAAGCCTGCCGGACGCTCTGCGGCAGCAAACACCTCCGGTCCGGGCACTTCCGCCGTAAGCCGCTCGAGGTCGTAGCGGACGAGGAGCGGTCGTCCCTCCTCTGAGAGACCGTGCACGGCCCGGGCCGGATAGCGTTTTCCCGTCAGGGAACACTCGAGCTCCGTTACATACTCAGCCACGGCTCACTCCCGTTGTTTTTCGATCCGGGCGCATGGTATCAACTCGCCTCTACACGGGAGAGCGCCGGAGGGCCAAGCATGAACGCTGCAGCTAACCGCAGATCCACCCCCAGGGCAGTCGCCCTTTGCCTCGCTATCAGCATCGGGCTGCTTGCAGGATCCGCCCCGGAAGCAAGGGCCGCCGACGAGGAACACTTCACCGCCCTGGACGTCTTTGAGCTGGAATGGGCGAGTAACCCGCGCGTTTCACCAGACGGGAAAACCATCGCCTACAGCCGCAACGGCAACGACGTCATGACAGACCGCCGCACATCGCGGATCTGGCTGGTAGACGCGGACGGCAACAACCACCGGCCGCTCGTCAGTGAACCCGGCAGCCGGCCGGTCTGGTCACCGGACGGCGATCGTCTGGCCTTCCTCGCCCGCGGCGACCACGGCGTTGAGATCTACATGCACTGGCTCGCCGACAACCGCACAGCCGTGCTCACCCGCCTGCCGAAGCAGCCGGCGGCCCTGGCCTTCTCACCGGACGGTGAGCAGCTTGCCTTCCGCATGTTCAAGCCCGCCCCGGCGAAACCCATGGCCAGTGGCCCAGCTAAACCGGAAGGCGCCAAGTGGGCGCCGGCCTTCAAGGTGTATGAGGCCACCAACTACCGCGCGGACGGCCAGGGTTATCTCGATCCCGGCTTCAACCACATCTACGTGATCCCTGCCGACGGCGGCTCACCGCGGCAGGTCACGAGCGGCGACTTTCACCACTTCGCCTTCAGCTGGGCCGCAGACGGTGCTTCTCTTGTGGTTTCAGCCAATCGCAGTCCGGACTGGGAGCGCGAGCCCCTGAACAGCGATCTCTTCCAGGTGGATCTCGACTCCGGAGAAATCATTCAGCTGACGGACCGTTACGGGCCGGATAACAGCCCAACCATCAGCCCCGACGGACGTTATCTCGCCTGGACCGGTTGGGACGACGCCTATCGCGGCTATGAAAACGCACTCCTCTACGTTCGAGATCTTGTCAGCGGTGAGACGGAGGTGCTGACCGCCGACCTTGACCGCAGTGTATCGAACCCAACCTGGTCCTCGGACTCACGCTCCATCTACGTGCAGTACGAAAACAGCGGCTCGGAAACCCTCGCTCGCGTCGATCGCAACGGCAGGATCCGCACGCTGGTAACGGACCTGGGTGGT
>JBCDDI010000015.1:0-17469 GCA_039180365.1 Pseudomonadota bacterium | reverse complement strand
GCCGCCTGCATCTCGGCTTCCGTGGCCGGCGGCTCAAAGTTATGGAGCGTTCGTTTGTTTCTGCACATGACTTCTTTCCATCCTTTCAGCGGCTCGTTATCTGCAGGAGGTTGCCTTCCGGATCCTGGAAATCCCAGAACGGCGGCGGCTCACCGAGCTCAAAGCCGCCATGGATCACTTCCAAAACGCCGGCCTGTCTCAGGCGCCCCCGGGCGGCCACCACGTCGTCCACGGCATAAACGAGCTTTGTTACTGCGTTAGTCCGCGGCTCTGCCGGGTCACTGATCGTAAGCTCCCGCGCAACCCGTGCCGGTACGGCATGTAACGCCAGCTCCGCGCCGCCGGTATCAAGTACGCGCCAGTCTGGCCCGGTGTCCGGGGTCTGAATCTCCTTAAACCCGAGCAGCTCCTCATAGAAGGCGAGCATCGTCGCCATATCCTTAACGAACAGAATCGTGCGGAAGAGCGGCATCGACACGGGTGGTCCCTCTTAGAAGTAGAAGCCGGCTCGGAGCACCATGAACCAGAGCGCCAGGGAGGAAAGGGCATAGAGCGCAAAACGCGCCATGACCTTGTTGACGGTGCAGTGAACGGGACTGTGCAGCACTCGCAAGCCAACAAAGAGCCAGGCCGCAACCAGATGCACTGTATCCACCTGACCCACCGCATGCAGATAGAGCGCGATGGCATAGAAGAGCACGGGCATCTCAAAGAGGTTCTTGAGGTTGTCCGAGGGGTTGGCAACTTCTGGCGGGCTCAGCTCTTCGAGCATGGCCGGGGTCAGTTCATCAGGGTCGAGCTCCTGGGCGTTCAGAAAGGGAATACGCCGCGCATACATCAGCACCCAGACCACCAGGGTGAGTCCCATCATCACGAGCATCGGGCCGAAAATGGCGGTCTGATCCATGGCTGCTATCCCCTCAATCCTTCTCTCAACCTTCTCTCAATTCTCTCGCAATCCGCTCGCTATCCTGACCTAATCCTGACCCGGGCCGTGTGCCGTGGTCTTGGTAATGCCGCAGCGTTTGCAGCGGTACACGGTGATCAACCGGCCCTGTTTAACATCGAACTGCTTCTTCTGATCGATGACCCACTTATGGAAGCCCCGCGAGCAAAGGGTTTTCCCCTTCGCCTTTTCTTTCAAAGAGGGTTTCCGGAAGCGGACAACATCACCCATCGTCAACGGTCCCTCTAAAGCTCCGCCTGCCAGGCGGCAATACATCGGGCAAGCTCATCAGTGTCTGCATAAACATGGTCAGATCCTTCGACAACGTTCAACCCGGTCGCTGCCGGGCCAAGCACCTCTGCGAGCTCGGCGGAGGAGCCCGTGAAGTCCTCACGTTGCTGGATGAAACAGCACGGAATCAGATCCGCGAGACCGCGCAAGGCGCGCCGCTCCTCTGACCCGCAGGCGGCCAACGGGGTACCGATCAGCACCGCGCAGTCCGGCGCCTTTCCGGACGCCACGGCGCCGAGCAGCACAAGCGTTCCCATGGACTTGGCAACCACCAGGTCCGCGCCCTTGACCTCCGCGCATGCTATTTCACCGGCCAGATCCGGCACCGCGTCTTCATCCCAGTGTCTGTAGCGATGGACCTGCACCTCCGCATGGTCAGGTGCCACACTGGCCAGCAGCACCTCAAGCCAGGCCTCTGTCTCCGGGTTACGCCCGGGCAGCCCGACAATTCTCACGGTACGCCACTTGCTGCATTTGAAAGAACCGGTGAATCCCCATCATCATCTAGTCGGCATCGGCCTCCTGCATAATCTTCTGGTCCTCTGCAAAGGACTTCTGCCAGGCCGGTCTCTGCTCGAGACCGGCCCAGTACTCGAGGAGCTCAGGATGCCGCGGGAGCACGGGCATCAGCTGCGTGCCCCACATTATGGTGCTGCCGATCATCACGTCCGCAGCCGTGAAGTGATCACCGACGATGAACTCGCGGCCTCGTACAGCATCCGCAAGCACGCGGGCCACATCTTCCATGGCAGCAAAGGGCGGATTCTCCATGTCTTTCGGCAGACTCAGCGCTTCCCAGAGCACGGCGGGTTCGGCCGTCACGGGGGCAAAAAAGAGCCAGCGCAGGTAGGCACCCCGGTCCGGCGACGCCAGCGGCACACCTAAACCTGCAGCTGGAAACGCGTCTGCCAGATAGGCGCAGATCGCCGCGGTCTCCGTCACCAGTACCTCACCATGCCGGAGGGCGGGCACTTTGCCGAGGGGATTCACCGCCAGATACTCAGGAAGTCTGTTCTCTCCGGCCTGCAGACTGAGCAGCTCAATCCGGTAGGGTTCACCCAGTTCCTCAAGCATCCAGTGGGCAACCATGGAGCGGGAAGGTGCTGCGTGATAGAGCACAAGATCGGTCACTGGGAAGAGGCCTCAGGCGTGCTGTCAGCACGAAGCGACTCCAGCATGCCGGTTTCCGCGTTTACCCACCATTCATTACCGTCCGGGTCGACCGCGGTGAAACTGTAGGCGACGGGGCTCTCCATGAGTGGCTGCGTGATCCGCGCGCCGGCGGCCACGGCCTTTTCGTGAAGCCGGTCTACCTCAGCCCGGTCGTCGATCCTCAAGGAAAGGCTCGAAGGGCCGCTGGGATGCTCGCCGCGACCGCTCACGTTGATACTGACCTTGCCGGTCCCCCAATGCAGTTCCGCGTGTTCGAGGCTGCCGTCCTCACCCGGTGCCCGCCAGGATTCCACCAGCCCGAGCGCCGCGGTGGCCCAGTCGACGATGGCTTCGACATCGCTGCTGAACAGGAGCGGAAAGAGTTCCTTGATTGGTGCTTGCGCCATGATTGTCTCCCCACAAACTGCGCTGCCTGCCGCTCGTTGCTGCTAGTTCTAAAGCGGCTTCCTCAGATACCGGCACAGATCCCGCGCCGTCCCGTAACCGCCGCGCTCGAGCGGATAGGGGTACTCATCGTAGTACTCGTCGAGGCCCATGTCTGCATAGCCAAGATTCCGATAGAGCGCCTCGGCCCGCGGATTGGCGTGGGCAACACCCAGGCTGACCGCCTTGAAGCCGCGCTCGCGGGCGGCAGCTTCAATCGATCTCAACAGCGCCGTGCCAATGCCCTGAGAGCGTCGCCCTTCCAGCACTTCCAGTCGGAAGATCTCCGGTGCTTCAGGGAGGAGCGCGAAGGCGGCGGGATCCCTCGGACCCAGCCAGCGAATGAACCCGCTGCCGAGCAAGCTGCCCGCAGCGAGGGCGAGAAAGATCGACTGTTCTCCCCGATCCTGAGCATCGAGCTCTAAGGAAAATGGCCGTCCAACGGCCGCTTTCCCCTCCGCCTCGAGGAGCCCGACGTCCGCGCGCCGGGCCTCACGAATCTCCATCAGTCAGCGCCGGGATCGAGATCGATCCTCGCCTTACCGGCATGCAGCATCGCGTTATCGTCAATGGCGTTCTCGGCGATACGCATGTCGCCGAGGGCGGCGAAGGCATGCGCGCAGCCCCGGGGAATCTCGCGGTTGCTGTAATGCTGTGCCGCAATGCGACAGTGGGCGGCAGCTCGGTCAAGCTTCTCCGCAGCGAGCCGGAAGGCAGCTGCCACATCGTCTCTTGGATCACTCATCGATTTCTCCCCTTTCGATGAGATGCATTACTGCTTATCCAGCATCTCCAGCGTTTCGAAAACAAGCCGATTCACGAGCTCGGAGCGGGATGGGCCGTCTTCGACGTAGCGTTTCTTCAGCACCAGATCGTAGGCCGCTGAAATCTCCGCCAACGTACCGCCGATCTTGTCCTGATGGGCGACCGCATAGTCGCGCCAGTGCTCCATGAACACCTGCACAGCCATGAGCTCGCCGCCGTCGAGCCAGACCCCACAGAGATCCCGACAGGGATTCACGACAATGTTGCTCGTGCCCTGATAGTTCACTTCGTCGAGATCACCCTGGCAGCGCGGACAGTTCAGCGCCCGCTCCTCTGGCATCGGCGGGGCGTTAAAGCGGGCCAGTCGCTCGAGCACCCGCGCCACTTTCTCTGCAGGCCAGCTCCGGTCACGGGTCTCGACGATGTGCGAAAGCTCACCGTAATCCAGCCAGACACCGCGACAGACCTGGCAGACATCGATATCAACGCCTTCGTAAGCAACTTCGGCAAGAGACCCGCAACCGTTCGGGCAGGGCGTCATGATCGATACTCCTCGGCCAGTCGATGGCTCATATTCCCTCAGCCCGTTTCACGCCGAGCCGCCGCCTGCCTTTTCTTCTGCGCAAGCTTGAGCCGCGCGGCTTCAAGTGCCTCGGCCAGAAGCTCCGCCGCCCGAGGAATGCTGTCGTCCGCGAGCACGGCTTCGATCTTCGGGAAGTTCTGATAGTAGCGGGTACCCGCACGGTCCCGTTTCAGAAAGCCGCAGTCCACGAGATAGCGCCGCAGGGTCACGTGATCCACCCGATCCGAGAGGCTCGCAAGCGACGCCTGCAGTGCATCGTTAAGTTCTCGTTCTCCATAGGGGTAACGCCGATGCAGACCCGCGGCGAGCAGCGCGAGTAAAGGATCGCGCAGCTTCGGATTCCTGGGTATGCGTTGCAGGCGACCCTCCGGAAGCACTTTCTCGAGGAGATCGAGCGCCTCGTCGGGGCTCACGCGCTCCGGCACCTTACCGGTCATGCCCCAATCCCCGCGCTTCAGGCTGCCTGCGGCGCGGCATCAGTGCCGAGCTCCGGGCCTCGCAGAAAGCAGAAGAGAAAGGCAGCGAGAAGAATCGGCGGCCCGAAGGAGACGAGGGCATACACGTCCCGCGCGATGAGCGGGCTGATCGCCACGAGAAACAGGGCGTAGCCGAGCAGGTAGCGGGTGTGCGTGTAGCCCAGGCGCTTCAGAACGAGGTAACCGGGAAGGCCTAAAAAGAGCCCCAACACATAGCAGAGGACCGTCAGCATCACGATTACGGCGGCAAACTGACCCGCACTCAAGTTCAACCAGAACAGAAACGGCAACACACCGAGGACACCCCCAAGGGGTGCGAGCAGCATGGCTTTTCGAACTTTTCGCGGATCGTAACTTGCGTTTGCCATGAAGCCTCTGGGCCGACGCCGGTAATGAACAGTTGGCTAGAGTAGCGATTCAGAGAGGTTGATGCACCAGCGCTTCAAGTGCCGGGCGGTCGGGCGACATAGCCGGTTTTGTCGTCCGGGGAAAAACCGCAGGCCTGATAGAAGGCATGGGTTGAGGGCCGACGCGAGCCGGTTTGCAGCAAGGCCGTGTAACAGCCCCGGCTCCAGGCTTCTGCGAGAACTTCCGCCATCAGCGTTTTGCCATAACCCTGACCGCGCACCGCCTCATCGGTCACCACGTTTTCAATGACCGCGTAAGGGCGGGCACCACGAGTGATGTTCGGGACCACGTTGAGATAAGCCGTCGCCAGCACCCGGCCGGCATCTTCAAGCAGGAAGAGGGCAAGCCACTCCGACATAAAAATGGCCTCGAACACGGCAAGATCGCTGCCGTCTTCCAGCACCGGGTCTTTGGGATGCAGTTGCCGATAGAGCCGAAGGATCTCAGGAATGTCCTCGCTGAGTGCTTGCCGCACCTCAGTCATGGCTCGATGCCTCGCGGTGCTTCCGCGTCGGCGCGCGACATGACCATCCGCCGCAGAACAATGAAGAGCGCCAGGAGCAGGCAACCCAGGCCAACCGCAGCCGGGAACAGCGCCGTTGTCCAGGAATAGTGCTCGAGAGCAACAATCACAAAGCCGTTGCGCAAAGCGCCAAGAGCGAAGAAGCCGGGAGGTTCCTCAAAGGGGCGCACATACGCCTTACGCAGCGTTGGCCCGAAACCGAGGAGGTCGGCGGTTGTAAGAAACACCACGGCCCAGAGCGGATCCGCTGCCAGGGCCCAGGCCGGCAGGGCCAGCACCGCCAGGGTAAAGAGCACCCAGTCAGGACCATCGATCCGCACATCCGCGCGCACGCGCCAGGCGAGAAAGGCAACGTAGCCTGTGATACACGCAGAGAGTCCGATGGGCCAGGCGCCAATCCCCGCACCGCCTGCAAGTTGTGCGGCAAAGACCACGAAGGTGCCGAAAGTCCAGACCATCCAGGAGAACGCATGGGGCACGGTCTGGCCACGATGGATCGAGCGGATATAGCCCGCGAAGAGCAGAAAGGTGAGCGCGAAGGCAACGGCGCTGGCACCTTCCTTCAGAAAGACAATGTCGGGACCCGTGGCCTCCATCAGGGATTCCGCAGCACGTAGCAGCAGGCCGAAAGGTGGGCGCCATCGCCGAGGGACGCCTCGATGATCACTCTTTCGTACTCGGCGCCTTCAAAGGCATCAAGTTCCGGCCAGAATTCCGCAAGGCCTGGTGACTCGAAGATCTGACCGGACACCTCATCACCGTTGGCGTCCAGGATCAGCCCGGGATAGCCCATGGCGGCACCCCAGCCTGCCTCGCGCAGAACTCCTCTGATCGATGCAGGCTGCCAACGCCCCTCGAGCGGAGCAAGCACATATTCATTCGGCCCCCCGGGCTGCAGGGATCCGTAGACGAAAAGCCGATCGGGGAAGGCGTCCGGTGGATCACCATCGCTCAACGCTTCTTCCCCGCTGATTTCCTGCGCGTCTGTTTCTTACTAGTCTGTCTCTTACGCGTAAGCTTCTTACGCGCGTGATAGGTGAGCGCAAGCTCAATGCAGCGCTCCAGGGCAGCTTCCGGCAGCGGCTCGGCGATAGAGAAGCTCAAGGTGCGGTTCCCTTCAAAGGCAAGTTCGGGATAAAGCGAGCGAAAGGTATCAACCAGATCCGTCTGACAGTTGAAGTAGAGGGCACCACGATCGGGCGCTTTCGTTGTCCAGCCCAGGCGAATTGTGCTGCAGGAACCGCTATGCTCAGTGAGGTAATCGGGCTCCCCCCACTTGAGGGTTTCCGTAAGTGGACCCACCCCCTCGAGCCGCGCGGCGGTCGCGAAGACAAGATCGCGAACTTTAAGGAGCTGCCGGCGGGCAGGGGCCGGGAATGCCTGGAAAGCACTTTTCACGTCCGCGCTCATGGCTTTGCGTCTGACCTGACTCATGACTCAGTCTCCGTGGTAGGCGGCCAGATCCTGCTTTCGCGCAACCCGCCGCCACGATTGTTCCAGTAAACGCTTAAAGGTTGCCTCCTCCACCGTCGGCCGAACCAGTACTGCCGGATAACCCGCATAGTGATCGGTGATGTAAAAAGCCATCGGGTCTTCGGCGATGAGTGCCTGCTGCTCATCAACGCTGTTGAGGAGCATCACGATCGCATCTTCCTTCTGGTGCATCCGCAGGATCAGCTTCTTAGCAACTTTAAGCGCAGGCGTTCCGTAGGACGTGCTGGCTTCCACGCCAGGATAAATCGCTGCGAGTTGTTGGATTCGATCAAAGCTCAGCATCGCTGCTCCCTGCTGCAAGCCTTCGCAGCTCATCAATCAGGTCGTCCCTGGCCCGCTGAATCTGCTCCGAGCAGGGCGCAAACTCAAGAGTCGTATCGCCTTTCGTAAAGATCAGATAGCTTTTCCCGAGCACAAACGGGGGTTCACAGACACCGCGTACGCGGGAGTCTTCAAACGGTGAATGGTAGATGGCCGTTCCGCTAGCCGAGAGGTCCTCGGGCGGTGAACCACGAAAGCGCTCGAGCACCTTGAGATAGATCCGGAAGCTGGTCTCCTGATTGTGCCGGGGCTCCGGCTCAATCGGATGCGCATCGACTACTGCACCAAGCAGCACCACAGGGTAGCGATCATAGAGCTCGGCGAGAGACGACTTGTAATCGCAGGTGCAGCCCAGAACCTGCTCACCGGTTTTCACCTCGTCCAACGGTTGTGGATCGCGAGGGACATCCGCAGAACGATCACACCCCAGGAACGGAAGCCAGGCCAGAAGCAGGCCCGCCTGCCACTGCCTCACCGCTCAGAATCCTGCCGCAAACGTCGCAGGCTCAGCTTATCCAGCTGCGGCAGCTCGTCCGTGATTTCATGCCAGGGCGCTTTGTGCTCCACATAGATGTGTCGATCCGGACGCAGCTCGGGATCGTCGTCCAGCAGTCCGGCTGCAATTTCAAACCACTCGCCATCATCCAGAGGATCCGGTACCGGTGAACCGCAGACACGACAGAAGCTCACCCGGTAAGCGGGTGGTTCTTCGAGAAGCGGTGCCTCATAGCGATTGATCAGTTCTTCTCCTGAAAGCCAGCGAAACTCTGATCGGCGAACGCCAATTGCCGCCACAAAGGCGGAGCCGGAAACCTTGCGACAGCGACTGCAGTGGCAGAGCTCGAAGGGTCCAACAAAGGCATCCACTTCAAAGCGGACCGCACCGCAGAGGCAACCGCCGGTAATCATGTCTCAGCCCCAGGCGGAACATCCGTCGTCCCTTGCCGGGAACCGGGAACGGCCAACGCTTCCGGCTTTGGCCAGGCCGGAAACTGCCTGGCGCCTTCCTGGATCTCGTACCACGGCGCCTTTTCGCTCGTAAAGATGTGCGCGGCTGGTGGTTCGGTGAAAGGCGAATCGAGGGAACCAAGGCGCACGCGAACGAGCGCCGGGGCCGTACCCACCTTATTAAAGAGCGGCGACCCACATTTGGAGCAGAAGTAGCGCCGCTTGCCAGGGGAGGACTCAAAGCAGGAGAGCAGCGCTTCCCCTTCGATCAGGTTGAAATCGGAACTGGGAACCGCCACATTCGCCGCGAAGGCACTACCGCTCGCCTTGCGGCAGCTCGAGCAATGGCAGTAGACGTAGGGCCCCGCAATTTCTTTGAACTGGTAGCGGACCGAACCGCAAAGGCAGGAACCCTGGAACATCGTCATTGGCCGCCTAACCCTGTCCGGCCGCGAGACGACGGCGCATGTCGGCGTAGGCGATTTCGATGAGCCGCTCGAGGGCATCGTCGCCTTCATGAAGTCCAGGCCGCCGCTTTACGTGGCGCATGAAGCGGCCGGATCCTTCGAGGATTCCGTCTGGGTCCTCAAGCTCCGCTCCTCGAAAGAATCCGACGTTCACATGAGCCTTGAAGACATTCACGTAGCCGAAGGCCGCCTCACCAATGCAGGCCGTCGGATGATCATCATGGAGCAGATCCACCACGTCGTCACCGGCGGCGCGCATTACCTCGAACCATCGTTTACCTATGGAGGAAAGCTCTCCGGATCGCTCCGCAAACCATTCGTCCACCGCGGGGCTATAGCGCTCACCGCCGGAGAGTAAAAACAGGCGCTCAGGATCCATGGTCATCTGAAACTCTCCCTGTCTTCACTCCAGTATTCGATGCGCAGCCGCCCAGCGTCTCATTGCTCACGCGCCACACCGGCCAGGCACTCGGCCACTGCCCGGGCCGAATCGAGGTGCACGAGATCAAGCGGCTGGTAGTCCGCATAGTACTCAGGATCCAGGTAGCGCTCCCGGTTCGATCTGTGGTTCTGGATGGCCCACCACACGACGGAATCGCTCGAGAAGAAGGACTGACCAAAGGTCTCCCGATTCCCGGTGCCCCGCCAGACCTCATTTCCACTCAAGCAGCGACGGAGAGTGCGTGCCGTCACCCGGCCGATGGTCTGCAGAAACGGCAGATCGATGAATACCACCACTTCAACTCTGGACCACTTGATCGGTCGCGATCGGCTGTAGTTTCCATCCAACACCCAACTCTCGCCGGCCAAAGCAGATTCAAGCTTTGGGAAGAACTCTGCGTCGGTCGCCTCCGTCCACTGTGGTTTCCAGAATAGGGCATCCATTTCCACACACGGCAGACCCTTCAGCTCGGCCAGACGGCGGGCGAAGGTTGACTTGCCGCTCCCGGCAGTTCCTACCACGTTGATGCGTTTCGCGCGGTTCAGTACCTCATAGGCAGGCAATGGCGCGGCACCTTCAGTTCTCCCTGACACCGAGGTGCTCCAGCTTCAATTGCGCCTTCAGCGACGCTGCATAACGCGCCATATCATGCTTCGGCACCTGGACGGCGCCATGCTCGTGCATCAGTGTATGAAACTGCTGCTCAGCCAGGGGGAGGCCTGCGGGCACCGGCACAATGTGCCAGTGCACGTGGGCATTCGCCGCCTCGCTGCCAAGACTCAGAATATAGATTCGCTCCGGTTGAAGAACTGCGCGCATGGCCTCTGAGACCCGGAAGATGAGCTGCTGCAGCGCCAGATAAGCCGTTTCATCGAAGTCGCCCGTGACCTGCGTGTGGTGGCCAACCGGCGCCACCATGACTCGACCAAAGACCGTGGGATAGCGATCGAGAAACACAACCACGTCCTCTGTCCTGTAGACCTCCACGTGCTCGTAGTCAGGATTCCCCTTCAGATACTCGCAGATAAAGCAGCCAGGTGCGGTGGCTCGCGCCACCAGTGGTTCTACTGCGAAAGGGACTCGCTCATAGGGTCCGAACGCCTCAGCCATGCGACTCATCGCGGCGCTCTTCATTGCCCCGCCACCAGCAGAGCAGGTAGGCCAGGCCGCAAGCGGCGGCCAGCGCAATATAGAGCGCGGAGAGGAGACCGGTGAATTCGTTGCGCGCATCCTCCGCGAGGTGCAGATGCAAGCCACCGTGGATAACAAGAAAGGCACTGATCGCCCGGCGGAACGAAAGCCGCAGGACGCTTCGATTCGAGTTTCCGAGATAGAGCACCAGCAAAAAGACCGGCAGGTGCAGAAAGACAAACCAGGCCGCCGCCGTATCATCCGGAAGCTCACCAAGTACGAACAGCATGCGCCACTCCGAGCGCAGCATGGCGTCGAGTTCGTGGGTAAAGAGAAACGATACGCCCGCGTTGTAGAAGAAGGTTGAGAGCGCCGCTCTATCAATCATTTCGGTCGCCTTGCTGCGCCAAAGACACCGTAGAGCCCGAGCCCCACCGCAATCCAGCCAAGGCTTCCCCAGGCTTGAACGATCAGTTCCTCTCGAGACTTCATGGCAGCCGCTCTCCTTCAGACACCCAGCTTAGCCAACAGGTTGTCACAGCGCTCATCTATCGTACCTTGAGGCACTTCATCGAGCGTATAACCGCAGGCCGAGTACCAGTCTTTTATTGAGTGATACACCCGCACGGATTCAGCCAAACTCTGATCGCGCTCCGAGTCCGTTCGATAAATCTCCGGCCACGGCGGAAACAGAAAGACAGGATCGTGGTACGGATAGTCCCGCAGCAGCTGCAGGCGGCGCGCATCGCTGAGCGCGCCCAGTTGCGCAAGGCCGCCAAGCGCATCCAGCAGACTTCGATCGAAGAACACCACTTCGGCGTCACTTTCCGCGGCACTCGCGTAGTTGCGAAGATCCTGCTCGAGAATGGTTTCCGCAAACGCCCGCGGCGCCGGGCGAGGACTTAACCCCCGCGCCTTGCGTTCGGCAATAACCTTCCGGGCAACTTCATTTACCACGGGATAACCGCGCTGCTGCAGGCCCTCAAGCACGGCCGTTTTACCGGCCCCAGGGCCGCCGGTGAGCACGACTCTAAGCTGGCTCGTTGTGCCCAACGCGAGTCACCGGCATTTCGCTGTGGGGACAATTAGCCACTCAGCGCGCCAATCATGATGAGCGCCGCCAGCGCCATCAGCGAGACGGCAAAGGTCAAGGATCTGAGCAGTTGGAGATTCGCGTAGTAGCAGACGGCATAAAGCGTGCGTGCGGTAGCGTAGACCCAGGCAGCCAGAGCCATATTCCCTGGGTCAGCGCTTGAGAAAAAGCAGAAGAGCAGAGCGCAGATGAAAATCGCGATGCTCTCATTGGCGTTCCCCACCGTGCGGGTCGCTCTGAACAGCACATTCGAATGGTCCGCTTCGACAGGCGTGCCGGGCGTATGCTTCTTGAGCACGCCAAGAACATCCGCAACGAGAAGCTGCACCAGCAGCAGCGCGGCGACAAAGCCAAGGGCCGCGATGGAAAGCGTATAGGTCGCCATGGCACTCATCTCACTTCAGATTGAACGGGCCTTAGGGCGGCGATTCAAGCCCAGACCCACGATGCAGGCAGCTCTTTTTCCAAGGCATACATGTGCCGAATGATCTGACCTTCATGCATGACTTCGTGCTCAGCAAGCGTCGCGAGCAACGCAGAGCGTTCATCGCTCCAATCAGACACACTACGGATTGCCTGCTCAACAGCTGCCCCCGATTCTTCAAGCTTCTCCGCAAAATCGGAGGCGCTGAACGCTTCCATGGAACAGCTGAAGCCGGCCCAGGCACCCGCCTCAATGGCTCGTGCGTAGCTTTCTCTTGCGCCGACGACACACCAGAGATGTTCTGCCAGCGATTTATGCTTCGGCACGTCGATTTTCTGACTGAGCAGGTCGTCATCCACCGTCGCCGCAAGTTCTGAGTATGCAGCGAAACGATCGACCAGCTTTTCTACGATAACTTGGCGCATCGCCCCTCCCTGACCCGCAAAGTCTCCCGAGTTTACCTAGCTCCCGGCGGAGGCCTCATCGGGATCACTCCATAATCACGCTCCGAGCAGCGTGACTACGTTGTCGTCTGGATCCTTGAAGTGAGCGAGCGTTCCGCCCCATGCTTGCTTCTCTGGAGGAGCAACGAACTCCACCCCTTGCGCGAGCAGCGCTTCATAGGTCCCCTGGATATCATCAACCTCCAGGGAGATTCCAATAAATCGTCCAACGAGTTCTCGAGATTCATCGTCCGCGGGATCGCACCGCTCCAGACCAAGGTGGGCCGTCCCGACTTCAAACTGCGCCCAGCCCATCGACGCATCGGAAAAAGCGAGCGGCAATCTGATGACATCCTTATAGAAGATCAGTGACTCCTCCCACCGGTGGCTGAAAATCCGAACTGCATAGAGTCTGTACTTCATCAGTCTCTCAAAGTACTAGTCGGCTCAGTCATTACGCCCGTAGCTTTTCACGACAACGATTTCGCCGACAATATTGTCGTTGAGCTCTTCCAGGTCGTCCGCCGGTATCCACCATTCCGTGTGATGCGCACCACCCACCTGGTGAGTTTCGTACTTCTGAACAAACTCAGTTTTAACTTCAAATCTGGTTACGCATCCGAAACCGCTTTCCGGTACGTTCCATTTCTCGGCGATTTCCGCGGCATAAGCCTCATTCGTGACCGGGTAGAAGATCGGCTGCCCTGGGAGTCTGGGGGGCCACCGTTTATAGCCCGAGTCGGCGACGAGCTTCAGCTCCTCCGGGCCAGTGGGTCTGTACATCGTGGTAGTGGCAGGCATTGCCGATCAACCCTCACAGCCTGCGGGTGGTTCCGCTGGCGGAGTCAGCTGCAGGCAACGAACGGGCTTCGACATATTCAAATCATCACCTTGTCACGCGTTGTCTCCGCAACTCCCAACTGGCACGAGACAAGCAGAACGTCGCACCAGCATCATCAGCGGCAGATTCTTCCGAAAAGCCCATCTTTTTCAACACACGTATCGATGCGCTGTTGCCAGGATCGGTATGCGCGTAAACCTGTAAGTCGAGATCTTCCGAAAAAGCGCACTCCAGCACTTTGTCGATGGCCTCCCCGCAGAGTCCCCGTCCACGAAGATCAGCATGGATCCCGTATCCCAAAGAAGCAGACCGGCGCCCATTCTCGAAGCTCAGGCTTACGACTCCAACCACACCGCGTTCATGCAGGATCGCCCAGCTGGGTTGATACTGACGATCTCTGCAGATCATCTCGACTACCCAAGCGTCGGCATCACTTGCGGTAAATCCGGTCGGTACGCTGGCATTGAATTTCTCCCATCCAGGATCGCTTTTCCAGTATTCGTACACGGCAGGACCATCGCTCAAAGCAAATGGTCTCAGGGATAGATTCGCTGTCTGCAGTTTGTCTGGAATCACGGCGAGAAAAGCATCGACAAACCCCCATGTCGCGACAGGCGGCGGATGTGTGTGACTGCGCGCAAACGCTAATCGCGAGGCTAAACGACGGACTTACTCATTTCATATCGTGTTTTTCGGTAACCAAGCTCTTCGTAAAACCTGACCGCGCTTTGATTCTGGGACCAGACATTGAGCTCCATCAACTTCAGTCCGCGTTGCTTCGCCCAGCTTTCAATGGCCTGCATGAGCTTCCTTCCAATTCCCAGGCCTCGACTTGAGTCCGATACGCAGATCTCCTGGATAAAAGCGATCGGGATTTCAATCGCTTGCCCGCCCTGGTGCTTGCGCTCAAGGACCCATGCGGCACCACGAATCGTTCCTTCATCGAAAACAAGAATGTCCTGGTCAGAACTTTCAATGATTCCGCGAAACGCCTGTTCCTCCATATAGACTGGCACCTGGCGAATGAGGGCAGGCTCTACTTCGGAGTGATGTTTGTTGAGCTCCAACCAGAGCGACTCTACTGCTGAATAATCGCCGTCTTTCGCGAGGCGGATCATCGGAGGTCGACTAGCGAACGACTGGCACTAGAGGCCGGTTGGAGCGGCAACGAGAGAAGGACAGAATTAGATATCCGCTTCATGGTTAGGCATCACTTATCCCTCATTACGCGGCGAGGTCAGGTTCAGGCTCTTTCAAGAAGCTCGTTTCGGCGCCTTGTTAGAGGCGCCTACTGCTCTCTACGCCCCAGAAGTGCTTTCTGATCGGCGCGCCAGTAGCTTACCTAGCGGCTCAGTTAGCAGCATTCCGACGCCGACCCCCGTTATCAAGTTCGAAAGCATGATCATTCCAATGTTGTGAGGAACTTGAACATAGAAAATGCCGAGGAACCAGGCCGCGATCCCGACAGTCACTATCATGATAGATACCAGCTTGAGACGATTCATGTCGATTTCTCCACAGTCAGACTGGTCGATCATACCCGTATGCATCTTGAGCTAATTCGCCCCAGGGCCCTAATTGGGAACCGGTTCACGGAACCACGGAAGGTGGTGAGGCCGTCGGGGGCTACAACAGCAGACTACCTATGATGCCTAAAGCCGCGACAAGAAACGGTTGAGAGGCGCCAACTGGACCGGCCGCACCTTGAGGTCTACCTCTCAACCCTGGTTATGACGGCTGAATCAAAGAGGTCAACCGTCTCTGCCTCGGAGTTATACCCGATCACGGCAGACCCAAAAATCCGCTTACCAGGAATGTCAATGTATAGCGTCGGGTAGTTGCCATTTTCCTTGTTGTGCCAATTGAGGAAATACACATCTTCATCGATCAATCTTGATCGATAAGGAAGGCCTTGCCCTTTCGCACCCTTCATAGGCCCCTGGATCCATTCGAATTCCACTAACCCATCATAGAGAGTAAGAATTACCTCACCTCCATCTTCATAGGTGTACTGAAACTCGTACCCATCAAGCTGACTGGATGAGATTGATGCGTCTTCAGCTGAAGCAGCGGGTGCTACCAGCCATAGCAGGCACAAAAGTTTGGCTCTCAAGTTCACCTCCAGACTCGGGCTATATTCGCTAGAGATCGCCGCATTCGATGGTACGTTGCTCAATCGCCCGTTCGTGGCCGTGAGCCATTAAGGCGAGGCTAGATATGCGGCGCTTGAGGCCGCCGACTGGAACGGCAGCGAAGAGAGGTCGCGGTCAAGCGTTCGATTCATCGCCTGGTTAGGCGTCCCTCAGATCTCCGCAAGCGCGAGATTCGAAACACCCGCCGCGCGCACTGCATCCAGGACAAGCACTAACGTATTCGTATCCGATTCAGGATGAGGGCGGATGACCACCGATTTGTCTGGTTCCTGGGCGTAGATTCGTTCTACAACAGGACGAACTGATCTAACGTCAATAGCGTCACCAGAGATGATTACCCTGCTGGCGCTCACAACGTCGATGAGAATCGCTTCCGATGTAGAAACGCTTTGTATTGGCCTATCTGAGGTGGGCAGATCGATACCTTCCTCGCGCACGAAAACAGCCGTCACTATGAAGAAAATCAACATAATGAAAACCACATCAAGCATCGGGGTTAGATCTATGCGGGAGGGACGCGAATCAGCAGCTTCGAACTTGGACATCTAGCTTCTCCTGTACCAGACAGCTAGCACGCTACTCTTGTCTCTGACACGGATCAAATCATGGATTATCACGCCTGACGCCGCGATACCCGGCACCTGAATCTGGCTGACTGGAGCCGAAGCGAAAGTAGGTCGAAGTCAAGCCTCCACTTCATCGCCCCGTTACGCCTCCTCATTCATACCATATCTCTATCTCGTAGCCATCCGGATCAAGGATGTATAAGTATGGGTATCCGGCTTCAAACTCTCCGCTACGGAGGATCTCGGCGCCAGCAGCTTCAGCTTCACGAAGGGCATCGTCAAGATCCGCTGGATCTGTGAGGCGAAAGCCGAAGTGGCTCAGGCCACCGCGAGTTCCTGCTCGATCGCTCTTCACAAATGCTAGAACGTCATGCGGGCCAGGCCCAAGAACCTGGATGCTCGTTTCATCCCGGAAATACTCTTCCACGCCGAATAGAGCTTCGTAGAACCTCAACGATCTGTCCGGATCTGAGACTTCGAGATTGAGATGCGATAGGCCATGCGTCTTGATCATCGGTCCACCTCGCAGTAATGCCTAACCATTACACACGTCGCCGAACACAAACTTCTCTCCTCCAGCCAAGTTTCCTCGTCTTTGTACAAGACGCCGATCTCTGACCAAATATGGACCGTCAGCATGCGGAGTAATCTCGTACTCAAGATCGTTACTCCCAACTTCTCGGAAGTTAACCCTGGTAAGTTGCGTTTTACCTTCCCAGTACCGATGCACGAACGTTATCTCTACACAGCGCGGTGCGGTTCTGTCGAAAAAATACGTCTGAAAGGCCAAGAGATATACAAGACCGCAGATAGCTCCTGAAAACACTATCCGATGAAGGTGTCTATCCCACTCGATCACCTCTGATCTGGCGCCCAACGCCGCGATAAGCGGCGCTTGAGAATGGCCGACTGGAGCGGCAGCGAAAGGAGGTGGTGGTCAAGCGTCTGTTTCATCGCCTTGTTAAGCGTCATTACCATCTTCAGGTGCATACCTCATCAGTACTAAGGCAAGCCCGCCGCCGATGATTTCGAGCGCTAGGTAGAGATACATCAACCAATTCGATGGGCCGTCTACGAATAGACCGAACGCTCTCGCAATCGCCATGCCAAATAGCATTACTGCTGAAACCACCAGAGCCTCGCTCAATCGATTCGTGATACCGAGATAGGCAATGGCTATCCCAACAGCGAGGGTCAAACCTCCGTAGGTAGCTCGTACGTCAACGAGCGCGGTATTGGTGGTGAGTTCAGCATCGTTTATCAGCAAAAACATCCCCGAGGGGGATGCTGCAAATACAAGACCGTAGAGAAGGTAAAAAGCACTTACCGTATAAACGAGCAATTTCACCACTGTAATTCTCGATTCCCGTGCTGACTAAGTGACGCCTAACGCCGCGATAAGAGGCGCTTGAGGGTCGCCGGCTGTAGCGGTTAGCGAAAGGAGGAGGCGGTCAAGCGTCCGCTTCATCGCCTTGTTAAGCGTCACGCCAGTCTCACCGACCGTCGAGGGTTAGGATGCAGATACATAACCATCCAAATGCCATGTCAAAGAGCAAAG
>JBCDDI010000014.1:0-17993 GCA_039180365.1 Pseudomonadota bacterium | reverse complement strand
CTGGCGCAGGCCCTGGCCGTGCGCTGGGGGCTCAGACCCCTGCGTACCATGGCCGGGGAGGTTCGCGAACTGGAGGAAGGGCGCCGGGAGCGACTGTCGAAGGCCTATCCCTCGGAGCTCCATGGACTCGCGGGAAACCTCGACCGCTTCGTTGCCCATGAGGAGCGCAGTCGTTCGCGCTATCGAAAAGCCATGGAGGACCTTGCCCACTCCCTGAAGACGCCGCTCGCGGTCATGCGGAATGAGTTCTCAGACGGCAGCCGGACCGGCGACAGTGAGCTCGTCCGGGAGCAACTTGATCGCATGGAGAACACGGTCACCCACCAGCTCAATCGCGCGGCGGTTGCCGGTCCCGTGGTTGTTGGCCGCCGCGTTGACCTGAAACACCTCATCGCGCGGCTGCTCCGGGCGCTCAACACCGCCTATCAGGATCGGCAGATTGAGGTCACTGAAGCGCTGCCGGAAGGTCTTGCGGTCCGCGGAGACGAACGCGACCTCATGGAGCTGCTCGGCAATCTGCTCGAGAACGCGTTCAAATACACGGACCGGCGCGTGGCCATTCGCGGCGAAGCCGCGGCCATGGCGAGGAGCGGGACCGCTGGCGAAGGCGAGGGGATGATTGCCGTCATCATTGAAGACGATGGTCCAGGTATAGATCAGGCGCTCCGCGAAGAGGTGCTGAATCGGGGCACTCGTGCGGATGAGATTCAGCCGGGCCAGGGTATTGGCCTGGCGATGGTGCAGGAGCTCGTCGCAAGCTACGGGGGCAGCATCGCCATCGGCGAGAGCCCCTGGCAGGGTGCCTCCGTCCGGGTCCTGCTGCCGGCCTAGGGTCTGCCTGCGTCGCCGCTCAGCGTCTGTTCAGAACGCGAATCGCCTCGAAAAAACGCTGCCGGAGCGGATCGGCGGTAGCGTCCTTCGGGCCCGCGGCACACCAGCGCCGGGTCAGATCATCCGGATCGGCCTCGAGCGCTTCCCTGCCGCGACCGGCATTCATGAGTTCCACCTGCAGCGCCATGCGCAGCTCTGTCTCCGCTGACTCCAGATCGGCGGCAATCTCCGCCTCGATGACCAGCCGGCTGAGGGCCTCTGGGTCAAGGGCGGGTCCGGCTTCGCCGCGCCCACTGAAGAGTGGGTCCGGCGCCTCAAAGGTAAGGTCTTCGCCGGCCTGGCGCCGTTGTTCGATCGCGGCAACCTCTGCATCGAGGCGCTCCAGCGTATCGATCCGGGTCACGGCGGCGGCGGCCCTGGCGTCCCGGAGCACCTGCTCACCGGCGCCCATGAGCTCATCGAAGCTTCTGGCCAGGGGCCGACGCAGCCGGTCCGGCAGACCGGGCAACTCGTTGAAGCGGGTCTGGAAGTCTTTCAGCGTTGCCCGATCAAGGGCAGCACTTTCGTCATTCAGCCGCTCACGAAAGGCATCAAGGAGCGCCCGGGCTTCCGCTTCCGTGGCCTGAATGGCCGCATCGGCGGTCCGTCGCGCATCATCACGGGCGTTGAAGATCGCATCACAGGCGGCCCGGAAATCGCGCCAGAGCGCCTGATCAGGGCGCCGTGGGGTGGTGCCGACGGCTTTCCAGCGCTGCTGCAGGTCTTTGGCCGCTTCGATCCGCTCGCGCAGATCCTGGTCGCCGTCGGCCAGCGCCTGCGCTTGTGTAACGATGGCCCGCTTCCGGTCCAGATTCCGATCCCACTCCTGCTTGATCTCCCCATGGAGGCGGCTCTGCAGCGCCTCGAAGCGAGTCTCCAGGGCTTTCCCCGGCGTGCGATCCACCGGGTGAAAGCGCCGCCATTCCTCTCGAGCGGTGCGGAGGATGCGTTCGGCGGCTTTGAAGTCCGTCTGGGACCAGTCCGTGCCATCCAGGTAGTTTTCGAGTTCCGCACAGATTCTTTCTCGAGCCTGCAGATTTTCTGCCCGAACCTCTGCCTGCTCGGCGAAATAAGCCCGGCAGGGTTCAAAGGCCTTTTCTGCAAGCTCGTTGAAGCTTTTCAGCAGCTGATGGTCTTCTGCGCGGCTGACCGGCCCCAGAGCCTGCCAGTCGGCTCGGAGGGCTTTGATCCGATCAGCCTGATCACGAGGTGGTAGCGGGGTCTCCGCGATCAGAGTTATCGCCTCCACCAGGGCTTCCCGTTTCGGGATGGTGGCATAGGTCTGCCAGTCGGCAAGCTCACCGAGGCGGGCCGATGCTTTGCCGAGCGCCCGATTCAGATCCCGGGCCTGATGTTCCGGCAGGGTTTTCAGGGCCGCGCGGATTTCTCCGGCGGCACCTTTGGCCGCCTTCAATTCCCCGGCGTCGATTGCCGCCTCAAGGGCGCTCATGCGCTCGCTCAGTCGGGTGAGCTCAGCCTGCAGTGAGCTTTCCCAGCGAGTCAGGCTGGCTTCTACCTGGCCTAGCCGTTCCCGCGCTGTCGTAAGGATGGTCGGGCTTGCGGCCCAATCGGGCCAGTGCAACGCGCGGAGCTTGCGCCGTGCCTGTTCAGCCTTGCGCTGCTCTTCGCTGACGGCGCGGAAGCTATCGGCAGGGAGTTCCTGCTTGAAGGCATCGGGGATCCGCTCCGGGGTCAGCTCCGGCAGCGCCGCGCCGCTCAAGGTCTCATGGGCGCGCGCGAGGGTCTGGAACCGCTTGGAAACGTCTTCGAAGATCTGGTGTTGCGCTTCCGTTGGCGGGGCGCGGTCGGCATGTGCAAGCCAGCGGTCTGTCAGGCGCTGTCGTTCGGCGGCGAGTCGGGAAAAGTCGCTGTCCGTTTCCATGGCCGCCGCAAGGCTCGTGAACGCTGCCGCGAGCTCATCGAAGTCTTCGTCGACCGGGGTGCTTGTGGTCTGTCCAGCAGCGGTTGCCGGGGTAGTGGTCGCAGCAGGCGCCGCCGCCGCTTGGCCGCCCTCCGTGAGATCGGTGGCGGGCTCTGCCCCTGCCCCTGGTGTGGCTGCGGCTGCGGGTGCCGCCGGCGCCGGATCCTGAACCTCTATCCGGGCGAGGCGGTCGCGAAGCGCCTCAAGGCCCTCCACGGGTTCTCCGGCGAGCACCAGGGCGCTGGCCAGCTGCTCACAGGCCGCGAGGTCGCGCTCACAGGCACTCTTCAGAATCTCCCGTTTGCGGGCTTCCGTCGCTTCTGCAGACGGGGATTTCTCGAGGCTCGTGAGCCGGTCGTCGATGACGGCCAGCAGCCCGCGAGCATCGGCACGCTGGGTGCGAATTTCGTCGAGACGGTTGCGGGCGAAGCGATTGCTGTTTTTATCCCGGTCCCGGGTCTGCCGTTCGAGCTCCGTGAGCATGTCCGCGCGCTGGAAGGCCGGCAGGGTCAGGAGCTGACCGCGCTGGTCCCGGCTGGCTGCCAGGACTGCCGCGAGCAACACGTCGTCATCGGCACTCTCAAGCTCCGCCATTACGCCGGGATCTGTTGCCAGGCGCAGGGCGAGCAGGCGCGGGTGATTGCGCAGGCCGCCGGCCTCACCGGCAGCAATCAGTTCGGCGATGCGCGCAGTGGCGCTCGCCGCGAGGGCTTCGTCGTCGAGGCAGCGGCCAAGGAGTTCTTCGTCCCGGAGGTGGCCAAGGGCTGCCTGGCGCACCCTGGGGTCGGGGTCGTTTTCAACGAGCCGTGCAAGGTCTGCCGCCGCCGACGCGGCGTCGGATACAGAGAGCGCTTCCAACGCCGCGAGACGGTCCTCGGGCGCTTTTGCATCCAGACGTTTACGGCTTCGGAACAGTCGGCTGATCACCGCATATCCCCGGCAGCGTTAGAGGGCGTTATGGGATCCGTCGCAGAGGGGCACACCGGCCGTGTACTTGCAGCCACAGAAATAAAGGGTGCGGTCCTCTTCGGCGGTGTAGGAATACGGCGTGAAGTCCGTGCCTTCGTGGGAGCCGTCACAGAACGGCTGGCGGTCGCTCTTGCCACAGGCGCACCAGAAGTACTTCTTCCCGGCTTCCACTTCGACGGGATAGGGGGCTTTCTTGGCAATGACCGGATCCGACATGGATTATCTCTCCTCAGCGTTTGAGAGCCCGACGGGGGCTCGTCTTCTCTCTCTAACTTGCTAACTGTCTAACTGGACTCTAGCTCTGAAGCAAACGGGCCCGTGTCAGGAAAATTTCCGAGGCTCCCACCAGGGGTAGTAGTCGGGCAGGTCTTCGGACACCTTGCCTGGGAACGCCGCCGGCCGCTTCTCGAGGAAGGCGTTTACCCCTTCCTTTGCGTCCGCCGAGCGGCCCGTGAAGTACACACCGCGGCTGTCGATCTTGTGCGCTTCCATGGGATGGTCGGCGCCGAGCATGCGCCACATCATCTGCCGCACGAGCGTCACTGAGATCGCCGAGGTGTTTCCGCTGATTTCCCGGGCAATGGCGCGCGCGGCATCGAGCAGTTCGTCCGCCGGATGCACGCTTTTGATCAGTCCGCCGGCCAGTGCCTCCTCGGCCGGGAACACCTTCCCGGAATAACACCAGTCCAGGGCCTGGCTGATGCCAACCACCCTCGGCAGGAAGTAGCTCGAGCAGGCTTCCGGAACAATACCGCGACGGGCGAAGACGAAACCGAACTTGGCGTTATCTGAAGCGATGCGGATATCCATCGGTAGCGTCATGGTGACGCCGACGCCCACCGCGGCGCCGTTGATGGCGGCAATGATCGGTTTTTTCAGCTCGTAGATGCGCAGCGTGAGCTGGCCACCGCCGTCCGGCTGCAGGCCGCTGGCGCGATCATCACGGGAATCGGCGTCGAAGGTGTTGCCGCCGGAGCTCAGGTCCGCACCGGCGCAGAAGCCGCGTCCGGCGCCGGTGACGATAATGGCTCGCACGTCGTCGTCGGCATCCGCCTGGTCGAAGACGTCGATCATTTCCGTGAGCATGGTGTGGTTGAAGGCGTTGAGAATCTCCGGACGGTTCAGCGTCAGGGTGAGGATGCCGTCCTCCACATCCGTCGTGATCGTTTCATAGCTCATGGCTGTCGTCTTCTGTCCCTACTTGTGTCCCTGGAAGGGCCGGTATGTTGCCTCGATTGCGGGACCAATGCCATGGCTGGCGCCCTGCTACCATCTCCGGCCCCGCCCAGCACATTATTCAGGACCTGCAGAGCCCAGTGCCCACCTCTTTCCAGGCAGATGTTGATGCAGTTTTTGCGACGCTCGCGAAAGCGGGAGCGAGCACTCCTGGTGTCGCAGCACAAGTTGATCTCACAGAGCTCCAGGCGCGCGGCTGGTTGGTACCGGGCTGGACTCAGCCCTGGGGTACAACGCCTCCCCTGACACCGGCCGAGGCGCTGTATCTGGATCGCGCCCGCCTCCGAGCCGGGCTCGTTGATCCGGATCCCCTCGTGGCCGATCTTCTCGGCCCCCTGCTCATCGAACTCGCCAGTCGCGAGCAGCTTGAACGCTGGCTGCCCGAGACCGCTCTGGGGAGGCTCCGTTGGCGCCTGCACAGCTCACTCCTTGGCGGGGAGGCTTTGCCCTTTGCGCTCGGCGAGGGTAATCGGGTGATGCTTGCGGCACCGGTGACGCTCTGGCCTGAGGACGCGGCATCTACCCTTCCGCCGGCGGCGCCTGATCTGCTGGCGATCCTCGGTCGCCGAGAGACATCCGGGCGCGAGGCAGGGGGCGACGGTGCCCTGCTCGTGGTTTCCCGGTCTGCGCTCACCGATGCGGACAGCGCCGCGCAGGACCTGTCTGAGTCATCGGTGGAAGTGGCAGGCCAGATCCAGGACCTGGCGTTGCTCAAGGAGCGCATCGAGACCCTGAGGGGTGAAGCGGATCTCGCACCTCGGTCTTTGGCCGCGGCCATTGAGCGGCTGCTCGAAGATGCGGCGCCGGACCTTGAGGCCGATGTCCTCGCTGATCAGGAAATTGCCCTTCGAACCCTGCGGGCGCTGGAGGAGCGGGCCTACGGCGCAGCCGTTGATGCGGATCTCGCTGGCATCGTTCGCCTTCGTGGTGCCGAACTGGGCGCTTCGGTGGCCCGGCAGTACCTCGAAGGTCTGGGTTATTACGCCCTGGCTGATGCGCCTCGAAGACAGCACAACGAGCTGCCAGACGCCGCCTTCCGTGCTCATGATGCGGTCACCCGGTTGATCCGGTATGTTGGAGGGCTCGAGTCCGTTCGGACCCGCGACGCAATAGCCAGGCGGCGTTTTAATCTCGATCCTTTACTGGCACCGTCCGAGCCTCGGGATAGTGATTGAGAGGCTGAGAGGCTGAGAGGCTGAGAGGCTGAGAGGCTGAGAGGCTGAGAGGCCGAGAGGCCGAGAGGCCGAGAGGCCGAGAGGCTGAGAGGCTGAGAGGCTGAGAGGCTGAGAGGCTGAGAGGCTGAGAGGCTGAAAGCGAAAGGCGAGGCAGCGAGAGCGCTTAGGGGGAGCAAGATCCATGGATTTTTCATTTACCGACGAGCAGTCGCTCCTCGCTGATAGCGTTGAGAAGTTTGTCAGTAACGATTATGCCTTTGAAACCCGGCAGCAGCTCTGCCGTTCGACGCTCGGGTATGGCGCAGAAAACTGGCAGACCTTCGCCGAGCTTGGCTGGCTGGGTGTGCCTTTTCCGGAAGCCGACGGTGGTTTCGGCGGCAGCGCCGTGGACACGATGATTCTTATGGAACAGTTCGGGAAAGGGCTTGTGGTGGAGCCCTTTCTTGCAAGCCTGGTCCTTGCCGGCGGTGCATTACGCCATGGGGGCAACGAGGCGCAGAAAGGTGAGTGGCTGGCACCCCTCATCGCAGGCTCGAAGCAGAGCTCTCTGGCTTTCGCGGAACCCCAGGGGCGCTTCAACCTGGCCGATCTCACAACCCGTGCCGAAGCCGCGGACGGCGGCTATCGCCTCAGCGGCTATAAGTGTGTGGTCCTGAACGGACCGAGCGCCGACTTCTTTGTGGTCAGCGCTCGGACGAACGGTGAGCAGCGCGAGCGCAGTGGGGTATCACTGTTCCTCGTTCCCGCCGATCTGCCGGGCCTCTCCCGCCGCGACTATCCGACCGTTGATGGTTTCCGCGCTTCAGAGCTCACCTTCGAGGCGGTGGCCCTGCCGGCGGATGCGCTCCTTGGGCCTCTGCATGACGGCCTGCCGCTCCTTGAGCGGGTGATTGACGAGGGCACCATAGCCGTTGGGGCCGAAGCCGTTGGCTGCATGGAGGTGCTCTACAAGGCGACCGTTGAGTACTGCAAAACCCGCGAACAGTTCGGCCAGCCCATCGGCAAGTTTCAGGTCCTGCAGCATCGCATGGTGGATATGTTCATGGAGCATGAGCAGTCGAAGTCGCTCATGTACATGGCGGCCATGCGCATGGATGAAGGCTATGATGATGAGGCGAAGAAAGCCGTTTCCGCCTTCAAAGTTCAGGTGGGTCGATCCGGCCGCTGTGTGGCTCAGGGTGCGGTGCAGCTCCACGGCGGTATGGGGATGACCGATGAGCTCAATGTCGGCCACTATTTCAAACGCCTGACCATGATCGACACGCTGTTCGGCAACGTCGACTTTCATCTGAAACGATTTGGAGCGCTCTGACCATGGCACGCTGGGACAAAGGTGATACGGGATCGACGATCCCCGAATGGTTCTTCGAGGCCATCGAGACGGAGTACAGCACGCATGCGGTAGAAGTGGACGAGTGTGACGTCGTCTATCAGAAATGGGGCGACGACCCGTCGGGGGAGGGTGGCGCGAAACCCGCACTGCTGCTTATCCATGGCATGTTCGCCCACTCGCACTGGTGGGATTTCATCGCTCCCGCCTTCCTCGATAACTATCGGGTCGCCGCCATGAACCTCACGGGCATGGGTGATTCCGACTACCGCTACGACTACAACTCGACCACCTTTGCAGAAGAAATTGTGGCGGTCTGCGATGACGCCGGCTTCGGCTCAGACGTGGCGGTGGTCGCCCACAGTTTCGGCGGCGCCATGGCCGTAAAAGCGGCGGGCCTCTTTCCTGAACGCTTTGGCAGCCTGATTCTCGTCGACTCCGGCATTCGCAATCCGGACGATCCGCCGCCGGAACATCTGACCATGATGATGGGTGGTCAAACGAAGGTGTATCCGGATAAGCACACGGCCATCGGCCGCTTCCGCCTGCAGCCGCCACAACCCTGCGAGAATCAGTACGTCATGGACTACATTGCCAGGCATTCGGTCATGGCCGTGGACGGCGGTGGCTGGTCCTGGAAGTACGACGAGGATCTCTCGGCCACCATGAAGGGCGGCGAGCGCCAGCCGGAGGAGTACGAGGCTCTGAGCCTGCCCTTCGGGCTCATCTATGGCGCCGACAGCGAACTCTTTTCCCGATCAACCCTCGATTACATGCGGACCCTCGTACCTCAGGAGTTTCCCGCTGTGGCCCTGGAAAACGCGCAGCATCATGTCTTCCTGGATCAGCCGCTGGCGTTCATCGATGCCCTCAAAGGCATGCTCACGGAACTCAAGCGCTGAAGGAGCCGATCCCATGAAGCTTTATCACGCCCCAATATCCACCTGCTCGCAGAAGGTACGCCTGGTGCTTGCAGAGAAAGGCCTCGACTACGACTCGGAATTTCTTGACCTGCAGAAGGGGGACCAGTTTGCCGCCGAGTATCTGGCAAAGAACCCCGCCGGCGTTGTTCCGACGCTCGAAGATCAGGGCGCCGTCCTCATCGAGTCGACGCTCATCAACGAGTACGTGGATGACGCCTATCCGGAAATTCCGCTGAAACCCGAGGCTGCGGCCGAGCGCCACAGCATGCGGCTGTGGTGCAAGCGCATCGATGAATTGCATCCCTTCTGTGGGATCCAGACCTATGCGATCGGTGTACGCCCGGGCATGCTGAAGCGACCGAAGGCCGATGTGGATGCGCTCATCGATGCGATCCCGGATGCTGGGAAGCGCGCCGTGCGTCGCTCTGTTATTGATCACGGCGTTGCGGCGCCGGAGTTCGCAGGTGCCTATGCAGCCCACGACCGGCTCTTTGCGATGGCCGAAAGCACGCTGAGTGGCCAGACCTTTCTCGCCGGCAAAACCTTCAGTCTGGCCGACGCCGCTTTTCTACCCTACGTGCTGCGTGTTGATCACCTTGGCCTGGATGCGCTGCTCGTCGACCGACCTGCGCTCGGTGACTGGTATACGCGCATCAGCGAGCGACCAAGCTATGAGCCGGCGGTGAGCGCTTATCTGCCTGAAGCTGCCGTGGCCGCGTTTCGGGCGTCCGGTGCGGCGGTAGCCGATGAGGTGGCGAAGCTCGCGAGCGCCTCGTGAACCCCTGGTTTGATGAGCTGCCGGAGCGCATTACGGCAGCCCGGCACCGCCTTGCCCCACACATCTTAGAGACGCCGGTGAGTCGGGCCTGGTGGCTCGAAGCTACTGAGGACGACGGAGCCGCGCCCGCTGAGGTCTGGCTGAAGTGTGAACATCTGCAGCACACCGGCTCCTTCAAATTCCGCGGCGCGCTTAATCGGCTCATGGCCCTGGCGCCGGAGGAGCACGCCAGAGGCGTGATCGCTGCAAGCACTGGCAATCATGGCCAGGGTATCGCCCGAGCCGCCCGGATCCTCGGCATTGCCGCGACGGTCTATGTGCCGGAAACCGCGGCGCCGGTGAAGCTCGCGCCCATGCGCGCTCTCGGCGCCGAGGTTGTAACGGTCCCCGGGGATGGCCTCGCGGCTGAACTTGAAGGGCGTCGAGCTGCGGCGGCGGACGGGCGGGTTTTTGTCTCGCCCTACAACGATCCGATCGTCGTTGCCGGCCAGGGCACCATTGGCCTGGAACTTGCTGAACAGCTGCCAACCCTCGATGCGCTGTTTGTCAGCGTCGGCGGCGGTGGGCTGATCTCCGGCATTGGTGCTGCGCTTAAAGCCGCGAACCCGGAGCTTAAGCTCATCGGTTGCTGGCCAGAGAACGCCCCCGCGATGGCTCGCTGTCTGAACGCGGGCCAGATTCATGAGGTGGCGGAGTCGGCGACGCTCTCAGACGGCACCGCAGGCGGCGTTGAGGCAGACGCAATCACTTTCCAGAGCTGTCAGGCGCTCATCGACGAGCAGCGTTTTGTCAGCGAGGTGGAAATCGCCGCGGCCCTGGCGCGGCTGGCCCGGGAGGAACGCTGGATCGTCGAAGGCTCGGCGGGGGTTGCCCTCGCTGCCTTCCTGGCCGATCGGACCGCCTACGCAAGACAGCGGGTGGCCGTTGTGCTCTGCGGCCGCAATATCGGCTTTGAGAAATTTCTTGCTGCGATCAGCGCAGCCGACACCTGACTAGTCGCCGGCCGTTGGCCTGCCTGTCGCTGGCGGTGGCACTGGCGCTGGCGTGAGCTTAAAGCGGAGCGCGGCGTTCGCTTCCACGGCATCCCGCGAGTAGAGCAGCGGGAACGACGAGTCTGTCGCCCAGCCTTCGAGCAGATTGTCGTAGAAAGGCGATCGGGGATCCCCCGATTGCCCCGGCGCATTGGTCATCTCCGCGTCGTCCCAGCGGCCGACGTCCAGCACCATGCGGAAGGATGCCCCGCGGGTCACCGCGAAACTGTCTGTGCCAAAGCCGGTGCTGTTGGTCGTGTTTGCGGTCCCGCCACGGGGATACACCGGATAGCGCATGTGGCCGGCGAGCTCCGGATCAGCGAGGGGTAACAGCGGATGCTCAAAGGCGATGTAGTGCAGGGTGCCCCAGCGCCAGTCGTTCGGATCCTGGCCAAGGGTCTCTCCCGCTTCCCGCCAGGCGAGAGTCAGGCTCTCAAGGGCGACGCTGACGCCGGCATCAGTTTCCAGGGCTTCGAGCACGGCCAGTGAATCCATGCTTTCGATGTGAGGTCGTTCCTCGGGGAGGGCCAGCGCGAGCAGAGACGTCTGCAGATGTTTGTAGTACCAGATGGCGTAGAGCGCTGCAGGGCCTGAGTCCGGGTCGAGGACGGCGTCCCAGCCCTTGAGCATCGCGAGGCCTGGATTATTCGGGTGGGCGGCGGCCTGCGGCAGCCGCTCGATAACTTCCCGAGCAAGCACTGAATGGTAGTCGCGTTGCAGCGCATTGGAATCGGAAAGACTGTGGCCGTCCTGCTGGTAGAGGACCTCAAAGAGGCGCCGATAGCGCCAGGGGGCCGACCACTCGAAACCGACTTTGCGCTCGGCGATGGGGAAGTCCGGTGGCAGGCTCATGGCATTGGCGGTGCCCGTGAAGCCGCGGGTGGGGTTGTACTCTTCCGGCAACGCGTCCATGTCGAAGAAGCCGTCCCATTCGTAGCGGCCATCGCCGGGGACGGGCAGCAACCCGTCCCAGTTATGCCGGCGCGGGAAGAGCCCGGCCGGTTTGTAGCCGATGTTGCCCTCGGTATCGGCGTAGACCTGATTTTCTGAGGGTGCGCCCCAGCGATTCAGGGCAGCGACGAACTCGCGCCAGTTCCGGGCCCGCATGTATTCGACGCTGCCGAAGTAGGGCGCCATGCCCGGCTCGAGCCAGGCGGCGCGTACGGCGTAGAGGGCTTTACTGGTCTCGTAGACGATGGGGCCGTGGCGGGTGAAAGAAAGCGTGACCGAGCGGGGTGCTTCTCCGCGAACCTCGATGTTTTCCTCGATGATCTCGACGCTCTCGGGACGGCCCTGGTAGAGATAGGCCGAGCGGCGGTTCTCACCGCGACCTCGAAGCCGCGCGCGCTCATAGACATAAAGATCTTCCTGATCGATGGGAAAGATCGTCAGGCCGAAAGCGATGGTGCCGTTGTGCCCGATGGAGATCCCGGGCAGGGCGGGTTCTCCGGCGCCGATGACGTCGAGGCCGGGGGCCGAAAGATGAGCGATATAGCGTAATGAGGGTACCGCGTGGCCCCGATGAGGATCGTCAGCGAGGATCGGTCTGCCCGTGGTTGTGCGTTCAGGGGCGACGGTCCAGTTGTTGCTGCCGAGCTGTCCGTCCTCGTCGTCGGCCGTGACCGCGGCAATCAGTGCTGTCCGGCTCTCGCTCTTCGCGACGCCCGACGTCGTCTCGAAGCGCACGGGCGCTTTCGCCAGCGTGTAGTCATCGAGCACATCTCCCGGCAGGGAACAGGGGTCAAACCCTTCAGGTATCTTCGTTTCCCAGCTCGGTTGCAGCACCCTGTTGAGTTCGGCGGCCTCGAGGCCAAGCTCACAAGCGATACGCGCTCGGCGGACTTCCGTGACTACGTTCCGCCAGAGACCGTTGGAACGAATGCGCAAAACGTCTTCCGCCGACCAGCGAGCGGGCTGGTAGTCGAGGAGCTCGAACTCTGGCGGCATGAGTTCCGGATGCGAATCGAGCAGTGCGACAAAGGCGTTGATGCCCGCGGTGAACGCTTCGGCGATCCGCTTGGCGTCGGAGCCATAGGAGAGCCATTCGCGATACATGTCGCCGCGATAGAGAAAAAGACGCGCCGCGCGATCCTGCTCGACAAAACTCGGTCCGAAGACGGCAGACAGCTGACCTAAACCGCGCCGGCGCCAGGTGTCGATCTGCCAGAGGCGATCCCGGGCCGCGTTAAAACCCTGCACGAAGAACGCATCGTAGTGCGTGCCCGCATAGATGTGCGGCACACCCCAGTGATCAACGATGATTTCAGCGTCTGCTTCCAGCCCCTCCAGGCGGTAGTGTGTTAACGCTGCCTCGTCACCATCAAGGGTGTCGGCGGTAGCCTCGAGGTTCAGCAGTGGGAGAGACAGCGTGAGCGCCAGGGCAAAGCTGGCGAGGCTGCTCAGAGGCCGGCGTTGTCTGTTCAGGAGAGTGGCCGTGATGCGTGGTCTTCGCCCAGGGCGATTGGCAGGAATGAAAACGCTGAAAGACAAAGGACCCTCCCGAGTCATCGACGGCGGGCCCGTCGATTTCTGGGGGGTTACGTTAGCGGGTCGTCGGGGCTTAAGGAATACGCTGACGCGGCGGAATCCGCGTCAGCGTGCGCTGGTGCTCAATCCCAGCTGAGGGCTCTTTACCGGTCGCACCTTCGGTGCTCCTGGACTGAGCTGCCGCTCAGTCCCAGCTGAGGGCTCTTTACCAGCGCACCGTCGGTGCGCCGGATTTCGCTTCGCTCAATCCCAGCTGAGGGCTCCACCCGTCTGGTATTCGGTGACGCGGGTTTCGAAGAAGTTCTTTTCCTTCTTCAGATCCATGATCTCGGACATCCAGGGGAACGGGTTCTTCACGCCCGGGAACTGCTCCGGGAGACCGATCTGCGCCAGCCGCCGGTTGGCGATGAACTGCAGGTACTCGGCCATCATGTTGGCGTTCATACCAAGGATGCCACGAGGCATAGTGTCCTTCGCATACTCGATTTCGAGCTGCGTGCCCTCGAGGATCATCTGCCGGGCCGTCTGCTGCATCTCTTCGTCCCACAGGTGCGGGTTCTCGAGCTTGATCTGATTGATCACGTCGATGCCGAAGTTCACGTGCATGGACTCGTCGCGCAGGATGTACTGGAACTGCTCTGAGGTTCCCGTCATCTTGTTGCGCCGGCCCATGGACAGAATCTGTGAAAAGCCGCAGTAGAAGAACACGCCCTCGAGCACACAGTAATAGGCGATGAGGTTCTTCAGCAGCGTCTTGTCGCTTTCCGGCGTCCCCGTCGTGAAGGTCGGGTCGGAAATCTCTTTCGTGTACTTGAGCCCCCAGGACGCTTTGCGCGCCACGCTTGGGATCTCGTGATACATGTTGAAGATCTCACCCTCGTCCATGCCGAGAGACTCGATGCAGTACTGATAAGCGTGCGTGTGGATCGCTTCCTCAAAGGCCTGACGCAGCAGGTACTGGCGGCACTCCGGGTTGGTGATGAGCCGGTAGATGGCAAGCACCAGGTTGTTCGCCACCAGCGAGTCGGCCGTGGAGAAGAAGCCGAGGCTGCGCTTCACCACCACCCGCTCATCGTCTGTGAGACCGTCCTCGGACTTCCACAGGGAAATGTCCGCATTCATGTTCACTTCCTGCGGCATCCAGTGGTTGGCGCAGCCGTCCAGGTACTTCTGCCAGGCCCAGTCATACTTGAAGGGCACCAGCTGATTCAGATCGGCCCGACAGTTGATCATGCGCTTCTGATCGACCGTTACCCGGCCGTGCTCGGCGCTGTCGCTCACCATCGGTGCGTCCAGCTCAGCAAGAGAGGCGCTCGCTTCAAGAAGCGCGTCCTCCCGGGTGACCGTCGCGTTCGGTGCCGGCTCCGGTACGTCAATGGGGGCTTCCAGGTTGGTGCGCACCGGATCTTCCGTGCTTGCCGAGCCCGCAAGCGCCGCCTTGGACACTGGGGCCGGCGCCGCCGGCTCCGGTGCCAGAGCCCGGGCTTCCGGCTCCGCTGTGACCGGCGCGGCTTTCGCTCCAACCGGGGCGGGTTCAGGCGCTGTTTCAGCCACCGTTTCAACCTCTCTTTCCGTCACATTCTCGGGGAGAGGCGCCGCGGGTGCTGGATCTGCTGCGGCAGCACCAGCACCACGAGCGACAATGGCCGGTTCCGGGGTGTCGTCGTTGTAGTCGTCCCAACTCAGCATTTTTCTTTTCTCCTTACCGCTCGCGGCTTACTGACAGGCTTCGCAGTCTGGGTCGTCAATGGAGCAGGCCAGCGGCACCTCTGCAGGGCCGCCGTCCAGCACCAGCTCATCGGCTGCAGCCGCAGAAGCGGTCGCTGCCTGGGGGGAAGCTGCGGGTGTCGCCTGGCTGGTCTCCGCGGGAGCTGCAGCGCTCACGGCGTTGAGCTTGCCCCGGTCCAGCGTCGACTTTTCGGTGCTGGTCGCACCGAGAGCCCGCAGGTAGTAGGTGGTCTTCAGGCCGCGGATCCAGGCCATGCGATAGGTGATATCGAGCTTCTTGCCTGAGGCTTCCGCGATGTAGAGGTTCAGGGACTGGGCCTGATCGATCCACTTCTGGCGCCGGCTGGCGGCGTCTACAAGCCAGCGCGGTTCAACTTCGAAGGCCGTGGCGTAGAGCGCCTTCAGCTCCGCCGGGACGCGCTCGATGCTCGCCAGGCTGCCGTCGTAGTACTTCAGGTCGTTAACCATGACCTTGTCCCAGAGCCCAAGGCCCTTCAGATCCCGGACCATGTAGGGGTTCACCACCGTGAACTCACCGGACAGGTTCGATTTCACATAGAGGTTCTGATAGGTCGGTTCAATGGACTGGGAAACACCGGTGATGTTGGCAATGGTCGCCGTCGGTGCGATGGCCATGACGTTCGAGTTGCGCATGCCGTTGATCTGCACCTTGCTGCGCAGCTTGTCCCAGTTGAGGGTGGCTGAGAAGTCGGTGTCGAGGTAGTCGGCACCGCGCTCCGTCTGCAGCATTTTCAGAGAATCGATCGGCAGGATGCCTTTGCTCCAGAGGGAACCGGAGAAGCTCGCATAGGAGCCACGCTCCTTGGCCAGTCGGCTCGAAGCATCGATGGCGTAGTAGCTGATCGCTTCCATGGAGCTGTCTGCGAAGGCGACGGCTTCAGCGCTGCCGTAAGGAATCCGCTGCTCATAGAGCGCATCCTGGAAACCCATGATGCCGAGGCCCACCGGACGGTGGCGCATGTTTGAGGTGCGCGCCTGGGGGACGGAGTAGTAGTTGATGTCGATGACGTTATCGAGCATCCGTACCGCCGTGCGTACGGTCTTCTTCAGTTTCTTCAGGTCCAGCTCGCCGTTAACGATGTGCTGCGGCAGGTTAATGGAGCCGAGGTTGCAGACCGCCACTTCCTCTTCGGAGGTGTTCAGCGTGATTTCCGTGCAGAGGTTCGAGGAGTGAACGACCCCGGTGTGCTGCTGCGGCGAGCGCACGTTGCAGACGTCCTTGAAGGTCACCCACGGATGCCCTGTTTCGAAGAGCATGGAAAGCATCTTCCGCCACAGCTCCTGAGCCTTGATGCGCCGGAACAACGTCAGCTCTCCGCTCCGGGTCAGTGCTTCGTAGTGTTCATAGCGCTTCTCGAAGGCGCGCCCGTAAAGGTCATGCAGGTCGGGCACGTCGGAGGGCGAGAAAAGCGTCCAGTCGCCGTCTTCGAAGACCCGCTTCATGAACAGGTCGGGAATCCAGTTCGCCGTGTTCATGTCGTGGGTACGGCGTCGGTCATCGCCGGTGTTTTTCCGGAGCTCGAGGAATTCCTCGATATCCAGGTGCCAGGACTCAAGGTAGGCGCAGACGGCGCCTTTGCGCTTGCCGCCCTGATTCACGGCAACGGCCGTGTCGTTCACAACCTTGAGGAACGGCACCACACCCTGAGATTTGCCGTTGGTACCTTTGATATAGGAACCCAGCGCCCGAACCTGCGTCCAGTCGTTGCCGAGGCCTCCGGCCCACTTCGACAGCATGGCGTTGTCCTTGATGGCGCCGTAAATGCCCTCGAGGTTGTCCGAGACGGTGGTCAGGAAGCAGGAGGAGAGCTGTGGCCGCAGAGTGCCGGAGTTAAACAGCGTCGGCGTTGAGCTCATGTAATCGAAGCTCGAGAGCAGGTCGTAGAACTCAATGGCCCGGGCATTGGGATTGTCTTCCCGGGCGGCGAGACCCATGGCAACCCGCATGAAAAATACCTGCGGCAGCTCGAAGCGAACGTCGTCTGAGTGAATGAAGTAGCGGTCGTAGAGCGTCTGCAGGCCGAGGTAGGTGAACTGCTGATCCCGCTCGGGCTTAAGCGCCTGGCCGAGGACGTCAAGATCGTAACCGGCAAGCTCCGGGTCGAGCAGTTCGAGCTCGATGCCGCGGCCGATGAAAGCCTGCAAAGCGGCAGGGTAGAGCTCAACCATTTCGCTCTGGGTGGCGCGATAGTCGGTGCCGGAGGCTACGTCCAGGAACTGCAGGGCTTCTGTGCGCAGTTCATCGAGAAGCAGTCGGGCAGAGACGTAGGTGTAGTTCGGTTCTTCTTCAACGAGGGTGCGGGCCGTAATCAGCAGCGACGTGGAGACGTCCTTTGCGGAGATGCCGTCGTACATATTGGCCATGGCTTCATCGATGATGCGATCGGCATCAACGGCTTCCAGGCTCGTGCAGGCCTCGCGAACCAGCGTGCGGATCCGCGTGACGTCCAGCGGCAGGCTCCGGCCATCGGTCTGGACCACGTTGATGGTGACGGCGTTCTCTGCGGCTGCTGCCGGCGCTTCTTCCTGGCGCTCGGCCCGGGCTCTGGCCCGCTCTTCTCGATAGAGCACGTAATCGCGGGCAACGCGATGCTCGCCGGAGCGCATGAGGGCAAGCTCCACCTGGTCCTGGATGTCCTCGATGTGGAGCGTGCCGCCAGAGGGGAAGCGACGTTTGAAGATGGTCGTGACCTGCTCAGACAGGTGGCCGACCAGCTCGCGTATCCGTGGCGAAGCGGCGGCTGTGCCGCCCTCAACGGCCAGGAACGCTTTGGTCAGTGCCAGCGCGATTTTGTCATCCGTGTAAGGCACGACGGTGCCGTTACGTTTGATGACGCGAAGCTGGCCGGGCGCTGTGGCGGCGATTGCCGGCGTCAGCGGTTCGGCAGCACCCTGGGCCGCAGGGGCACCCTGGCTGCTGGGGGTAGGCTCGAAACTGGATTCCGATTCGGTGTGCATTGTCGGTTTTGTACTCCCCGAAGTTGTCGGTCGCGGACGTTCCGCCGTGTGTCTGCCGTTTGCTCTGCGCTGCGACTGGCTCGGGCAATCGGCGGTATCGCGGGAGACGGAACTACGCTGGAAAGCGTCTTTCCAGGCAGTGGTGGCCACAAAAGGGCCGATCCGTCTTTTCGCTTCTGCCGGTCGCTCCTGCCGGGGTCAGGCTTCCTCTCTGGTAGCCTTCTGATGACCCTGCCGGCGCCCCTCCGATGGCCTCAAGCGCGCCGGCCCTTTAGGCCGCTTCCGCACCTGGTTAAGGCACTTAAGCCTTTTAGTTAAGGCCTTTGGTTAAGCCCTTTAGTTAAGCCTTTAGCCACCTTGCAAACGGCCGGTGCGAACCGCACCGACACACAGAAAATCGCCCCCTCCGAACAGTTTTCTGGTTGTTTGTCTGTCTACTCTTACTTAAGTCTTTGATAGCTAGGTCTTGTTGAGGTCCAGGTAGCCCATTCAGCTCTCTAGCTCCTGGCTCTCTTTCTCTATCTATCTACTGATCGATCTATCTACCTATCGATCTATCGATCTAT